>CANQXR010000058.1 GCA_947627855.1 uncultured Clostridia bacterium | reverse complement strand
ACAAAATAATCATCTCTTTTGGACCTTTTAAAATCCTTTAAGCAGTCGCACCTCTCCCCGGGGTCTAAATTAGCCCCGCAGTGCGGACAAGTCACGTAATAAGACATATTCATAACACCTCCTTAAATCGTTTTGCTGCTGTTCCGTTCCTTCGCTTCACTAAACTATGCTTCGCCCTTGCCTTACAATACCATCTCTACCTAAGCTTTGCTCTCACTGCGCCGCCCGTCCGTACCTTACCTTGCTTTGCCTTTGCTCACCTCTGCCCTTCCATTCTGTGCAAAGCCTTTGCAAGTCTGACATATTCAGTCCTCTGCGTTGCCATACAGTTCCTCGCCATGCCCTTGCACCGCCAATAACAGCCCTCGCTTTATGCTGTTCTTAACTCTGCTATGCCTCGCCCCACCCTTGCTGTACAATGCTGCGCTTACCTGAGCCATACCGTTCATTGTATTGCTTTGCCTCCGCAAGTTGACCCCATGCCCTGCTTCACCCTCGCTACGCCCGTTATTACATTGCCTTGCCGAGCTTCACTTCGCTTTACCTCTGCTCATCTATGCTGAACCATACCTTGCGCTGCCTCTGCTCATCTGTGCTGAACAATACCTCGCTTTGCAATGCCCTTGATTGTGGTATGATGCGCTTTACTGTGCTCTTGCTGTCTCCTTCATTGCCGTGCGTTACCGTGCATTGCCTTTGCAACAATCTCCCACCCTCTAGCCGAAAGAGAGATTATACCTCTTCCAAAATCTCAACTGTAAACCGTCCCTTTCCGCTGTTTCTCCATTGCCCCATACCTCTGTAAGCTCCGTATTCAAAAAGCTCTAAAATCCAGTCCTTATATTTCTTGTCAAATATAAGAACTTCAAACTCCATATAGCTTTTCGCAGGAACCGTCTCTGAGTTTGCGAGGGAAATGGTCTCTCCCTTCGGAGTTTGCCCTCTCAAAGGTCTTTGACAGCTTCCGATTTTCCCCGATGTATGTATAACTATTTTCCTCGGTTGTGGGAACACAAGTCCGTTTATAAGCTTCTTATAAGCTTTAATCTTTGACGATTCCGTTCCGCTGCACTCCCTTAAAGCTCCGCAGGAGTCCTTCAAAAATCCTTTTATCTGATAGTCCCAGATAAAGGGATTCCCTTCTTCGTCCTTCGGAAATATGGTCTTGCTCCTTTCAATAACCTGCTCTGCCCCCTGTGCAGCTATTTCCTCTTCTCTCGATGGTGCATCAGGAGCCTTACTTATTATAAATTTCTCCTGAATCTCCGGGTCACTGCTTGCCGTGCCAAGTAAATCTTCCTGAAACGTAAGCCTCATCTTTAATACTATCAAATTTTTAAGTCCTTTCATTTGTTTGTCTCCTTTCCGAAAAAACTAAACATCTCTCTGTTACCCTGTGCCAATCATAGCGATGCGTCCCAATGCCTTTGCTCAGAAGTTCCATCTACAACGGAACCGCATTACCTGCGCCCGATTTCTTTTGTGTTCTCTTATGAGCCTCCATGTCTCTTTATTTTATGTCCCTTAGCCGTCCTGTCGTCCCTGTGTGGCTGTTTCTCTGCTGCAAGCACTGCTTGTATATCATTCTCAGAAGGCATATAAACAACCCCTTCGGAACTGCTTTTTAACATCAGTTCCAACCTTTTGGATATAATAGCTAAAGCAGTTTTTGCTTCTTCCTTACTTCTATATTCAACTAAAGTAAAGAGCTTTCCGTCACTTTTTTCTATGGACAGACAACCGGTTCTATCGGAAGAAACAAATATCTCCTTAACATAAGCCATGTTTATAATTCTGTTCTCCGTTACTAAATACATTTTTCCTCACCTCCTTAAAACCGCATATTCCTTATCTTAGGGCAAGAACCGATTCCACCCTTAAACAACTCCTCCGGCAGCCGCCTGTAATTATCCCTTTCAAGACAAGTATCTTTGAATTCACATTTGGAACAGTCGCAAAGCCTGAGAACCAACTCCCGTTCCTGCCTGTCGCTTAATAACCTACTCATTTGTGGTATTCTCCAACAACTCAGGATTGTCATAGATATTTCCTATTACCTCTATCCCCGCATCTGTCCAAAAGGTAATATCCCGTCTTAAGTATTGTCCTTTTCCAAACTCTATAAAAAATCCATATTGCCTATCCTTCTGGTGGGGGAGTTCCGTTCGATTATATTCCCCAAATTTAACAACCCCCACAAAATACCCCGACAACTTTTTATCACGGAATTCTACAATATCCCCTTCAAAAATCTTAACTCCGTTCTTGTCCATAAACCCCGTATACTGCCCTATAGTCTCAGGGTCTACCTGATAACCTTTCCAGTCGGTCTTAGACACTATAAAATGAGTTACTTCAGCTAAACCTTCAAATCCCTTTTCATAATACCCTACCGCCCATACTTTGCTGACTAAAGTCTTACCTCGGAATAAAATCTCTCTCATACCTGCGCCACCTTCTTTGCCTTTTTGCTGAAGAACGATGGTCTTTCAAACTCCTTTGGTTCATTTCGGGGCGTAGCTATTTCAAGTCGGGGATATTCCGTTTCAGCGGAAACCTCCGCCGCAAGCTTAGGGATTTCATTTATAATGTCCCTTACAATGATTGCGCTGTCTGCTTCATCGTAACGGATTTCTTTGTATATAAGCGTTCTGTCCTTTGCCTTTATATACCTTTTCTTGATGAATATATCTACGCTGTTTGCCTTTCTGCAAACACTGACACTGAGCAAATCCAAGTAATCAAAGGAAATGTCTATAAGATCTGCGACCGCCTTTTTCAGTTCCTTGTCCACGTCAGTTTTGTATGTAAAATATGCAAGGATAGGTTCTGTTTCCTTACCCACAACAGCTGCTATGTTGGATAAGCGCCTCGTAACCTCTCTGAGCTTCTTGGCTCCGCTTTTGTCATACTCAACCCTGAAATGCTCCAGGTCAGACTTCTCTCCCTCCTTCGGATTTGCTATGCCAATAAATATAAGCTCCTCATCAGGATATCTGTATTCGGTAATACTCAAATGTCCTGCATAATCAAAAGCCACGTCCGACAGTTCTTTCGCTGCCTTTTTAAATTCTGTACTTATCATTTTTTACTCCTCTCCTCTTTTCAGAACTTCAACAAACTTTGTAAGCCATTTGTCTGAAACGCCTCCTGCCAAAATACTCATAAGAATTGATAATATGTCATCAATATCACACTCTATTAAAAAGAAATCTGCTTTTTTAATCTCCGGCATCTTCCTCTCAATGACTTCAGCAAGATTTACTGCTACACTCCACCCAGAAATTGCAAATACATCAAGCAGTTTGGCAAGTTCCAACTTCGCTTTAGTCCATTTGTCTATAGGCTCTTTCTGACCTATTATGCCATCAAAGTAAACCTCTATATCACAATCCTTGTCCAATACTGTAATCTCTTCACTAGCGAGTTCAAGCACATCATAAAGCTTCATTTAAGTTACTTCCTTTCCGGCAGCTCCGTCTTTTAGCACTTCCAAAATTTCACTTTTAACCATACCCAGTGTCGTATCAATAAAATCTTCCGCAGGATTAATGTCAATCATCTCCGCAAGTTTTTTAAATACTGCAGGTAACGCTTTGAGAAGTATGTAAAAATGAATAACCGGACCTGCCTCAGTATTGTCAATAATGGTTACGTTCTGAGTGCCTTTCGGCATCTCTACCAGCATTTGAATGTGATTTTTTGTCAAAAAATCGTCCATAATTTCTCCAAACTTATCAAGAGTAAGTTCACTCATAGTATTTATTCTCCTTTCTTTCCGACAGCTCCGCAATAGCTCTTGCCGCATGGCTTCTTCCCTCGTAAGCTCCATAGCGAACCCCTTGTAATCGTAGTGTCTTATGTGATAAGACACTACAAATTGAAATAAATGGTTGCAAATAAAATCAACATATGTTAAAATAAAAATGAGCATTTTAAAAGTAACTTTATATTACTTTTGTATTTACAGGACACTGGGTTGCCGCCCAGTGTTTTTTATTTACACTTTCTACCCAACGCATATTCAATAATACCTGCCCTATAATTTGTTATATGCTCTTTGCCTTAATCTCCTTATAAATGAACTTCTGCAATATATCCTCTGCTATCATACCGAATACGGCACTTCAGCTTCTCGCAGAGCATTTCTACAGCAAAGCTATCATCATCAAGCCCAAGAGTAACCTTGCCTTTACCAAGAAGTTCAAGTACTATCTGAGCCTGTCTATACAAGCCTTCTCTGATAAGTCTCATATGCTCATTCATAAGGTTATACCGCCTAATCTTTTTCTCTAACATTATCATCTGCCCCTTTCTTCGTTACGATGGTTCGTTCCATTTTTCCTCCGCTCCTTATATTCGTTATACTTCCGCCTGTACTCGTAGCTTTTGCCGAAGATGTTCCAAGCGGCTTTTACCACATTCGGCTCATAGGGCTTTATACGCTCCAAGTCCTTAACTGCTCTGTAGGATATAGGACAGCCACAACAGCCTGTCCTCTCCAGTCCGTAAACCTCGTATGCATCAGAATACCTTATACCGTAATACTCCTTATACCAAGCCTTGTCGGAATCTGTTACATAGTACAGAGGTCTCAGTCGGTACTGTCCCTCTGCTGTCTCCGTAAAGCAAAGTGAAGTATTATCCTTTCTGGGGACTGACCTTACTCCACCCTCGGTCCTGCGTTCACCTGTGATTATCATTTCATAATCTTTTTGAACTTTGTGTGCTACTTGTTTTTTACAGTAGTCACAGCATTTAGAACTGATTTTAAAGTCAGGAGGATATTCCGATATAAAGTCTCTCATATACTTAGAGGAATTTATAACCAGTTGTATATTCGGTCTTGGCTCTCCTGCTGAATTACAACAGCACAGGAAGTTAATAACGCTCTCGCACTTAGGATATCTCTCTTTGAGTTCCTTGCGTTTTGCTGCTTTATCCTCCGCCTGTTCATATTCCTCTGCTATTGACAAAGGAATATGCTTTTTCTGCCAGTCTGAAAGTCCCTGTGACATTATCTTCGATACAAAAGGAATACCATAAGTCCTTGCTGCCTGTACAATTCCTATCTTCGGTCTGCACTCCTCGATTTCAACACCGTACTTTTCGGCAGTTTCTTTTACGTGGTCTTTCGTGGCTTTCATTTCAAGACCGGTATTGAAGAAAACGTACTTGATCGAGGGTAATCTGAAAATGTCCCTTGTCCGCTCGATTAGGTCTATCATGATGTCGCTGTCCGAACCGCCCGAATAGGAGCAAATTGCCCTTGGGTGTTCTGTAAGCCTTTTGGCAATAATACTCTTAATAGCCTCAAACTTAGTCGGAGCTTCAAAGTCAGCGTATGCCGGTCTATCTGTATAAACACGGCTTTTATATGTATCCTTCATCTTTATCGCCTCATTCGTTTCTACAATTTAACACATCATCGACAATGCTTGTCCTATAAATGTACTGCCTGTTTTGTGTTTGCCTTTCTGCTTTCCTAACCTCTCCTAACAGCTGCCTTAGCAGTTGTATAGAGCGGTCATTGTTGTGTATCCATTTAATTATAGGTTCAAAAAGAAAAACTGTATCTTTTGCTTTTCGCCTTTCCTGCCGGACTTTTCTCAGTCCTTTTGCAAGTCTTGCTGTATTGTGGTAATTGTCCTCTTCCAACTCCAGCCTATGAAGTATGTCCTGTGTTTTGACGTCCGCTTTTGCTTTGTCATCAAGGGCATTGTTGTATGCTGTTTCGGCTTCCTTAAGAAAATTTAGAAAATCCGATATCTGCTTACTGTGATACATTCATCCTGTTTCCTCCCTAAAAAAATTTAATGCAATTTGCGTTACAAATATTGACAACATTCTGCAAAAACAATATAATATAGATATTGGGTTCACCCCTGCGCTTAACTTCTTTTTTACAGTGCTTTACATTTTTATCGGAGAACACATAACAAATACTCTTTTCGTTCTACGATATGCCTTATCTGCATCACCATAATTTTTCAGACCTTTTATATTATGATTATTGTTTCTTTCCCGTTAAGCGCAGGGGATTTTTTTGCATGTTATAAAGTTTGTCTTCTTTCACTCTTCCGTCTTCTCGGTTAAGCACAAACAAATCCTTTTGTAGGATCTGTTATATATAAATGCTTGTCCATTATGTGGTACAGTCTCAGGCTGTACCATTAGTATTTTGTTGTTCTTTTTCTTTCTCTGCATATTTCATGCGAAGCTTATAATACTTTAGCAGAGCCTCCTTCTCGGCAGCCTCTCTTTCCGCTTCGCTGTTATATGTAGGATGTATATTTATAACTGTCCACGATATCTGTTTTCTTCGTCTGCCCATATTTCCACCTCCGCTAAAATTATATTTCCTGCGTAACTTGTACAATTCGCAAATTTCAGACTATCGTCCCTTTAAGTTCCTTCGGGAGCATTTTGTTTTCGTCAATTTCTTTCTTATCCTTTACGTTGTTCTCATCCATTTTTCTCACCTCCTTTACGCTGATTCGTCAGTGCCATATCTCGTACACTGATACTCCTAAGACCTCTGCTATTTTCTCCAGTTTCTTTGTAGAGATATAGTCCTTTTCGCCATTTTCAAGCATTCTTATGATGCTTCTTGCTATCCCTATTCTGCTTGCCAATTCTCTTTGACTTATTCCTCGTTTTTCCCTTGCATTTTTTATTTCAAATCTCATTTGACAACCCCCTTCATGCGTGGTATGCTATAATATACCGATTAACTATTCTAATCTTGACGACAGTGCCATGTCTAAATAATTACAGAAGGAGGAAAACAATATGAGACTTAACCCTGATTGCATTAGAGACATTTTACTTGCGGTTGAAGAAACATCTGAATTTGGAGAAACCAGACAGTACAATACTGCCTGCCATCAAAGGCTTTCAAAATATTCAGAAGCGGAATTCCTTTATCATGTAAACCAATGTAATGCTATTGGCTTCTTTATAGGTTGCCGCATAAGTCCTCTTGGCGATCTTGTTATGATACGAGATTTATCTCCAAAAGCTCATGAGTTTTTGGCAAATATAAGAAACGATAACAACTATAAAAATATAGTTGAAATAGCTGCCAAAAAAATTGGCTCAACTGCTCTGTCTGTAATTCAACAAGTGGCTTCAATCTACATTCAAAAGAAAATCGAACATTTATAATTTAAAAACTTTCTTGATTTCTTTTACAGTAAGTTTATAAATATCCTCTGAGGTGATTTTATCCCCATAATGTTCTCTAATATATGAAATTAAAGCTTTTGTTGAATTTCGTAGGATAAATGCTGTAAGCATTGAATCAACCAGCAGCACAGATAAAAATATCTTCACTCTCTCACCCCCTCACGCCGTTTCGTTGTTTCTGAGCCAATCCCAAAGGATTTGCACAATTAAGACAATCATCGTTAGTCCTTAATTTTTTACTCTTCGATAATATCCGCAGCTGAAACATTCAAAGCTTTTGCAAGTTTATATGCAGTTGTAAAATTGCAAGTTTTGCCATTAAATACATTTGATACTGTATTTTCTGAAAGTCCTGCTACTGCAGCTAATTTTTTTACATTATATCCCTGTTGTACCGCCATACATTTTAGAAGTAAAATTTTTAGTTTCATAAAATATAGTTCACCTCCCAGAATATAAGTTATCACTTCTTTTTTGTATATATTATCATAAGTTGTGGCTTATGTCAATATAATTTTTTTGTTTTTTATAAGTTTTCACTTGTTTTTTTTATAATGTATGATATAATTTTAGATAAAAGGGAGGTATGTTAAAATGAATATAGGTGCAAATATAAAAAAAATCCGTAAAGAGCAAGGGCTTACCCAAAAAGAATTAGGCGAACGCCTAAATATGTCACAGTCAGCAATAGGTCAGTTTGAAAATAATAAAAGTACGTTTAAAGTTGAAACATTAGAAAAGATAGCTAACGCCTTAAATGTAGAACCTAAAACCTTATTAGAGAATTGTAGCACATTCAGCAACCCATATTTAATTGAGTCATATAAAGAATTATATGCATTTGACGATTATATAGCCTCATTAGGCTATGATATTTCGGTTGAATCTCACTCTGATTATGATTTATATGTAAAAGAAAATGGAGGTGTTGAGGATAATTATAGTCCTGATCCTGATAAGGATATGGTTATATGGGAAAAAGATAGTCAGACCGCTTTTTTTGTTGAAACTGAAATGAATAAGTTGAGAAAAGATTTAGAAGAATATGTAGAATTTCTATTTTATAAAAAACTTAAACAGCAAAAAACAGAAAAGTAAAAAAGTCTGCTATAATCTCTATATATTTGAACCAATGTAGTAAAAAACAAATATAAAAAGTCGATCTCCTCACAAGGTATAGCATAGACCCTGTAAAATACGCAAAATATAAAAACAGAAAGAAGGATTGATACAATGCCTGCAATATCAATATTTTATGGCATTATAATAAAAATGTATATGGAAAAAGGTGGGAAACACAGTATACCTCATATTCATGCCGAATATTCCGGTCATGAAGCTGCCATCGCCTTAGACGGCACTGTTATTGAAGGTAATTTGCCAAAAAACAAGCTTAAACTTGTTGAGGCATGGATAATCATTCATAGAGAAGATTTAGAAGCTAACTGGAAACTTCTCTCAGAAGGTCAAAAATTTTTCAAAATAGATCCCTTAAAGTAAAGGAGTTGATTTTATGTTACAGCCAAAACTTATAGATGTAAAGCCCTTACCTGACTATAAGCTCAGCCTTACCTACGAAAACGGCGAGTTGAAGTTTTTCAATGTTAAACCTTATATTATAGGCGATTGGTATGGTATGCTGAAAGACGAAGATTATTTTAAAACCGTCCATATAGTTTATAATGGTTATGGTATAGAGTGGCTTGACGGTCAAGATATAGCTCCACATGAATTATACGAACTGTCCTCATTATAGGAAACTTTTATGCCCACAGAAAAATTGTCAATTAAGTTTCAAAGCTTAAAGCCGATAAATGCCAAAAAGCGAACTCCTTTCAAGATATAGCAATATGTTACAGCCACAGGGGAAAAGTATCATACGACTAATTGCAAATATATCAAGGGTAAAAAGATTTTCTCTTACACTTTAACTGAAGCTAAGGAAAAGAGGTATGTGTCTTGTTTGGTTTATAAACCGAATAAAGAAAAGGCTACAGATAACGCCAATATCCATAGCCAATAAAAATTGCTTGTCCGATTGCAATTTTCATATATTATAATAGCACAGTTTGGCACATATGTCAAATGCTATAAAAAAATTAAGGAGGGACAATAATAAAACAATAATAGACCGTTAATTTATAATAAGCAGATAGCAACACTAATTACAATGGAGGTTAAATATGAGCGACAATTCGACAAGCATAACAGAAAAACAAAATACTCAGGATAATACTACAAACAATAATCTGACCTATAGCAGTAAAAAATGTAAAGTCTTTTTTATAATGTCCGTTGTGTGCGGTATTCTCCTTTTACTTCTTGCTATACCTACAGCATTAGGTTTTATACCTTTAGGAATTATACTTGCAGTAATAGGAATCGCTTTTCTTTTTGCGGCATTTCAGTTTAAAAAGATAAATCCTATAATAAGCGTTACGGAAAAAATAGACAATTTTTCCGAATATTTTGATGCAAAATCTGAGGTTTTAAACGCTAAAAAAGAACACGAGGATTATGTAAAGAAAGCTCAGGCAGAAACAAAGCAGTTAGAAAAAAGCATATCTAAAATGACTAAAAATTCAAATGATTTGTCAGCCGAAATTGAAAAGAAAAAATCTGAAATCGTAGTGCTTGACAATCAGATATTGCTTCAGGAATTTGGTCTGTACACACCTGTATATAACTTTACAAAATCAGAAGAGTACAAAAAAAAGCTTGAAGTCATAAGGGCGCAGCAAAAGGAAATGATATCCAACGATATGGCTGCTACATACAGTAAAACATGGACTGTAAATCAAAGTGAAGCCAAAGGAAGAAAGATGGTTAAAGATAACGTAAAACAAATTTTGCGTTCCTTTAATAATGAGTGCGAAACTCTTATTGATAAAGCAAAATTCAACAATATAGAATCCATCAGGAAAAGAATAAAACAATCATATGAAACATTAAATAAACTAAATTCTATGATGGAAATAAAAATAAGCTATAAATATCTGGACTTAAAGCTTCAGGAGCTTAATCTTGCCTACGAATACAGTCTTAAAAAGCAAGAGGAAAAAGAAGCCGAGAAGGAAAGACGTGCTCAGATGAGAGAAAGCGCCAAGCTCGAAAGAGAACTGGCAGAGGAGCGCAAAAAGGTTGAAAAAGAGCAGAAACATTATGAGCAGGCTCTACATGCAATAGAAGCGCAGATAAAAACAAGCACAGATGAAAAGTATACGGCTGAGTTGGAAGCCAAAAAAGATGAAATAATGAAACGCTTAGATGAAATTGAGGATGCCCTCGAAAACATTGATTACCGAGAAAGCAATCAGAAAGCAGGCTATGTTTATGTAATATCCAATATAGGCGCATTTGGCAGAGACGTTTATAAAATAGGCATGACAAGAAGATTAGATCCTATGGACAGAGTTGACGAACTGGGTGATGCATCTGTACCTTTTAACTTCGATGTCCATGCTATGATTTTTTCCGATGATGCTCCGGCACTTGAAGCAGCTTTACATAGAGCCTTTGACGACCGTAAGGTAAATATGATAAATAAAAGAAGGGAATTTTTTAGTGTAACCCTTGAAGAAATAGAAGAAGTGGTTAAAGCCAATTTTGATAAAACAGTGGACTTTGTAAAAGAACCGCCGGCTGAGCAATATAGGGAAAGCCTTATTATAAAAAATAAGCAAAAATAATTATTCCAAGCGGACAACAATATGGGTAGCAAAAGTAACCATTTCTCAGTAACGTCTATAAATTATTTTTTCAGCAGTTCACTTTACAAAACCAAGGGGAGAGAATGACATATGTCCGTAGCTATTTATACAAGACAGAGTATTAACAAAAAGGACAGTATTTCTATTGAGACTCAGATTGAAATTTGTCGGAAGGAAATAAAGGGCGAGGAAGATATTAAGGTGTATACCGATAAGGGATTCAGTGGAAAGAATATTTCCCGTCCGGCATTCCGAAGTATGATGGAGGATATTGAAAGAGGAAGTATTGATACTGTCATTGTGTACAGGCTGGATCGTATAAGCCGCTCGGTGGTTGATTTTGCAAACATTGTGGAAATTCTTAATAGGCATAATGTGGGGTTTATTTCCGCAAATGAAAAGTTCGATACTTCATCACCTGCAGGAAAAGCTATGCTTTACATTATTATGGTCTTTGCTCAGCTTGAAAGAGAAACAATTGCCGAAAGAATAAAAGACAATTACTATCAGAGAGGCTCTGAAGGGGTCTGGCTTGGGGGAGCGGCACCTTTCGGCTTTGACAATGTAAAAATACAGATGGGTGGAAAAAAGATTGCCACAATATCGGAAAACAGTGATATAGAGCTTGTAAAAAAGATTTACGATGAATATGCTTCTTCAAACGTATCTTTGGGAGAAATGGCAAAAAAGCTTACCGAGGAAAGAAAAGAAATGTGGAATAATATTAAGCTGGCACGCATTCTTCATAATCCTGCCTATGTAAAGGCAGATGTAGACGTTTACGGCTATTATTCGGCTCTGGGCTGTATAATTGAAAGCGATGTATCTCAGTTCAACGGAGAAAACGGTCTTAATATCTACGGTAAACGTGACCGTTCCTTAAACAAATATAACAATCTTAAGGAGCATCATGTTACTGTAGGCATACATAAGGGAGTTATCCCCTCCTACATATGGCTGAAGTGTCAGTACAAGCTCAGTAAAAATGTGCAGATTAAAAATAACGGCAAGGGCAAGCACACATGGCTTACGGGTCTTGTTAAATGCAAAAGCTGTGGGTATGCCTATGTTGTCAGAAAATATAAGGATACAAGATATTTTAACTGCTCCGGCAGGGCAATAGGCTTATGCCCCGGAAAAGCTGAAACACTCTATGTAAGTGACATTGAAAATCGGGTATTTTCAGAACTTAAAGATTATCTTGAAAAATTATCCTCCTGCAAAATAGAATTATCTGAAGAAAAAACATCTTCCGAAACAAATGCTCTCAAAATGCAGCTCATTAAAACAGAAAACGAAATAAACGGAATAATAGACAGCCTTTCTTCCGCAAATGAAACTCTTATTAAATATGCAAACGCAAGAATAACAAAGCTTGATGCGGAAAGAACAAAAATTTTAAACAAACTAAATGAAAAAAAGATTGAAAAACCAAAAATGCCCGAAATCCCCGACATATCGGGTTGGGAAACCTTATCCACTGAGCTTAAAAAAGAAATTGCAGACCTATTTATAGAAAAGGTATTTATATGTGGAACAAAAATTGAAATAGAGTGGAAATACTGATAATTAAGCCCTTTATGGGCTTTTTATATTTTATACCCAATGTTTCAACATCCCACTGTATGGAATGATAGCCGCATTCCTTTGCTGCTTTCAGGACAGTGTCGTTGTATTCTCCATAAGGCGGGCGATAAAGCTCCATATCAATGCCCAGAAGTTCCTTTACCTTGCTATGTACCTTCATAATTTCTTCCTTGTTCTGTTCAAGGGAAAGCTGTGCGCCATGGGGATGTGTTGCCGAATGGTTTCCTATGTCGTGACCGCCCTCATACATTTTTTTAACCTCATCGGGATATTTGTCCACCCAATATCCACAAAGGAAGAATGTAGCCCTCACATCATTCCTATCAAGTATGTCCAGAATATCATCAGTATCATCCGCTCCCCATGCGGCGTCAAAGCTTATGGCAATTTTGTTGTCGTTTCGGTTTACGCAGTAGATGGGGAGACTCTTTTTTGCCGGGGCGGCAACGGAGATTACTTTTGGGGAAATGACGGGGCTTAGTGCAAAGATGCAGATAATACAGACCGCAGTGAAGATGGCTGCATAAAGTGGGGTGGAATCGGCAATAAATGATTTGAGTTTTTCTTTCATATTTATGATTACAACTCCTTTTTTTAATTATGATATTCCGAAAATATTCATTATATTATTATATTTATTGGAAAAAACTCCTTTTGAGGGTCACCTCAATATTTGGAAACTTTTTTGTCCTTTTAATGTATGAAACGATACGATGGAAACATAAAAAATTTTGAAAACAGAAATCACAGACCACATCATCTCTATTACCTTAAAAGACATATCTTTGCTCAGGCATTCCTGTATTTAGGTCCGATCCTGTAACGTCATGTGTAAATTTTTTTGCTTTGAATTTTTCTCATAGTCTGAGTCTCCTTTCATCATTTCATAATTTCTCAGACTAAATTCTACCACATTTTTCTTCTCAGATTAAATCCCACTTTTAAATTCCACTGTGGAATTTACTTTGAGAATTTACTCAATTTTCATTTCCGTGATAATATATACAGAGCAACAGCATTTACTTTTTTGAAAAAAGAAGTAAAATAAAAATATGAATATTGAAGAATTAAAAGAAGGAATCAAAAAAATCAGTGAGCCAAGGAGAACCGGGTAT
>CANQXR010000057.1 GCA_947627855.1 uncultured Clostridia bacterium | reverse complement strand
ACGGATTAAAAAGAGCAATTAATATATTAGGTGTTAAGAACATATTGGAAACAATTTAATCCAATATGTTCTTTTTTGTTCGTTACGTAAAACTAATAAAGATTTTATTTGTGATTTTCATATGTTTTTCGGACAATCTGGGGGGCGTGGGGAGGGGCGGACAAAACAGGGACGGGAGCGAAGCTCCCGTCCCTGTTTTGTCCGCCCCTCCCCACGCCCCCGCAGCTGCGCAGCAGAGTAGGTTTCCCGTATATATTATACAAATTCAAGAGTATTTGCGTCCTTTTCGGACGCCCTTATTTCCACGCCGTCAAGCTTTTCTCTGAGATATTTTGTCAGGGGATCTGTTACTATTACTTCGGTTGCGAAGTGTGTGCCGTCAAAAAGGCTTATTCCCATTGAAATGGCCTCCTGGGCTTCGTGATAGCCGACATCGCCGCTCACAAATCCATCGCAGCCCTTTTTTATTGCTGCTTCAAGAAATTCTCTGTCACAGCCGTGTCCCGTGCAAAGTCCAACTTTGGAAACATAGTCGCCTGCCTTGGAAAAGGCAATGGTATTCAGCCCCAGCCTTTCCTTTACGAAAGCTGCAAATTCCTCTGTCGACATCTTTTCGGGCAAATCTCCCACTCTGCCCATAGCGAAGGGCTCTTCATCTGTGGGCATCAGGTATTCTGTGTTCTGCAGCATAAGCCGTTTTGCAAGCTCGGCATTTGTGCCTATGGGGGACATATCCAAATTTGTATGGGCACTGTAAAGATTGATTCTGTTTTCTATAAGCCTGATCAGCAAATGCCCCGTTCTGCTGTCCTTTGTTACATTTCTGATGGGTCTGAAAATAAGCGGGTGATGAGTTATTATCATATTTGCCCCGAATTCTGCGGCTTCATCTATTACCTCGTCACAGCAGTCAAGGGCTACAAGTATTTTGCTTATGTCGCTGTCGGGATCTCCCGTCATAAGTCCCGGATTGTCCCAGCTGTATGCTATCCTCTCCGGAGCTATTGTTTCCATAATTTTTATAACGTCTTTACATTTTGGCATTATCTTGTTTCTCCTTCATATTCATATATATATTCTCCAGAAGTCTGAGCCGGCTTTCAAGGGAACCAACATCGGTTTCCGGATTCAGACTGCAGGCTCTTTCTATACTTTCGCGGGTTTTGGCGATGCGGTAGGAAAGGAAGTCATCAAATAAAGGATTTCTGCCCGATGGCAGAAATCTTCCGAGGAGCAAATCCCCCCGGTCGTATGCCACATCTTCACCCTTTTCACATCTCATGGCAAAATAATATTTGCCTCTTTCGATACACATATCCTCATCGGTTATTTTAAAGCCTATGCTATGTACAAAATCCCTTACTCTGTCCATATGCCTTTGCGGCTGAAGTATGAGGAAATCGGCATTCTGCACAACATCGGGATTCGATTTCAGAATATCGATCACAAGCATACCGCCCATTCCCGACAGGACTATGGCGTTTACATTATCCGACCTTTTGATTACCGAAAGTCCGTTTCCGCATCTTATATCCGCATATTCTTCAAGTCCCTCCTCCTGTATGCTTTTTCGTGCTTTATCGGCGGAAACAGAGCTAAGGTCGGCGGCTATGGCTTTTTTTATTGTGCCCCTTTTCAGCAGATAAATGGGAAGATAACCATGATCCGTGCCGATATCCGCAAGAATATCGCACTCCGGCACAAGGCGGGCAGTCATTTCAAGCCTTTTTGTTATTTTCATGCAGTCACCTCATATATAAAAGGCGGTCATAAAAGACCGCCGGAGCCTTAAGCTCAATCTATAAAATCCCTGATTTTTTTGCTTCTGCTGGGGTGGCGAAGCTTTCTGAGAGCCTTTGCTTCGATTTGCCTTATACGCTCTCTCGTAACCTGAAACTGCTGTCCGACCTCTTCAAGAGTTCTTGCTCTGCCGTCCTTAAGTCCGAATCTCAGGCAAAGCACATTTTTTTCTCTGTCCGTGAGAGTTTCCAAAACCTCAAGAAGCTGTTCTCTCAGAAGTGTAAATGCTGCGGCTTCAGCAGGAGCGGGTATATCCTCATCGGGTATGAAATCTCCCAGATGGCTGTCCTCCTCCTCGCCTATGGGTGTTTCCAAGGAAACAGGCTCCTGGGCTATTTTTCTTATTTCTCTGACCTTTTCCTCGGGCATCTGCATATTGAGGGCAAGCTCTGCATCGGTAGGCTCTCTGCCGTATTCCTGGAGGAGCTGTCTTGACACTCTTATAAGCTTATTTATGGTTTCCACCATATGGACGGGAATTCTGATCGTTCTTGCCTGATCGGCAATGGCTCTTGTAATTGCCTGTCTTATCCACCATGTGGCATAGGTCGAAAACTTATATCCCTTGCGATAGTCAAATTTTTCCACCGCTTTTATAAGCCCTAAATTTCCCTCCTGTATAAGATCCAGAAACTGCATACCTCTGCCGACGTATTTTTTTGCTATGGAAACAACAAGGCGCAGATTTGCTTCGGCAAGACGCTTTTTTGCCTCCTCGTCGCCTGTTTCCATTCTTTTGGCAAGCTCTACCTCCTCTGATGCAGACAAAAGAGGAACCTTACCTATTTCCTTTAAATACATACGCACATGGTCATCTATATTGATATTTTCGGTTATTGTAAGGTCAAGCTCCTTGTCTGTTTCGCCTTCGTCATTTTCCTCAAGCCCCTCCACGCCGTAGACATCTATTTTATTGCTTTCCAGATATTCATAGATTTTGTCTATCTGCTCAGGGTTAAGGTCAAAATCAGACAACTTGTTCATTATTTCCTTATATTCAAGAACATTTTTGTTCCTTCTGCCGTCTGCTATGAGTTCCTTCATTTTTGCAGCAAAGGTTGTTTCATCTAATGGTTTCAAAGTTCTCTTCCTTTCCGATAATATCATTTCAATTTAATGACCGTATCTGCACACTTACGTTTTATATCCATAAGCTCTTTTATTTTCGTTATATCAGTTTCCGACTTTATTTTGTCGGAATAGTAGGCTGACAATATTGTTCTGATGTAGTCGTTAAGGCTTTTTTCAAGCTCGGTTTTGCTTTCGGGCTCTTTCCGCTCCCGAAGTATGTCCATAACAGAGTCCCTTTCGCCGGAGTTCTCAAAGTAATTTATTATTTCCGCCGGATATACGGGTCTGCCGCTTCTGACACAGCTTTCCACTTCCGTGCAGAGCTTTTCGAGAAAGGCATCGCATAAATATTCGGGCTTAAATACATTTTTTATTTCATCATATACATAAGGATGGTATGAAATAATATTTATTATACCTTTTTTTGCGGATATCAGCCCGCTTTTTTCCCCTGACGGTCTTTTTTCAAAGCTTGTCTTTCTTTGGGGAATGTCGGCGAGAGCCTGCTTTTTATTGACCTCTGTCTTTATGGAATCAACGGAAATACCCGTTTCATCGGCAAGCTTTCTGACATATGCATCTCTCTCTATTTCATTGTCTATGGAAGAAATGATTTTTGCGGCTTCATTGGCATAGCTTACCTTTTCTTCTATGTTTGAAAGACTGCTGCTGCGCCGCTTAAGCTCCATCTGGAATTCTATGTGGGGAACAGCCGTTTTCAGCAGCTCGGCAAAGCTTTCTCTCCCGAAGCGCTTTATGTATTCATCGGGATCCTTTGCATTCCTGACCTGCAGAACCTTTGCCTCTATTCCGCTTTCCCTCAGCACAGGCAACGCTCTCAGAACCGCCTTTTCTCCGGCTTCATCACTGTCGAAAAGGAGAATGACGCTGTCGGCGTATTTTTTAAGAAGCCTTGTGTGGTTGTTGTTGAAGCTTGTTCCCAGAGCGGCAGCTACGTTTCTGAAGCCTGCCTGATAAAGCGCTATAACGTCCATATAGCCCTCCACAAGTATAAGCTCCCTTGTGCGCTCTCTTATGGCGAGATTGAGGGAATACAGATTGCTGCTTTTATTGAAAACAGGCGTTTCCGGAGAGTTGAGATATTTGGGGTTTCCCTCCTCCAGAATTCTGCCGCCAAAGCCTATTATGCGGTCGTGTATATCTATTATGGGAAACATCAGCCTGTTGAAAAATTTATCATACAGTCTGCCGTTTTTTCCCTCCGAAACAAGTCCGCCCGCAATCATCATCTCTTTTGAATAGCCCTCCTTTTCGAGAAAGGCTGTCAGGTCGCCGCTTTTATATGAGCTGTAACCCAAGCCGTATATGCCCCTTGCCTTGCCGGATATGCGGCGTTCGTCAAGATATTTCCTTGCAAGAAAGCCGTCCGGACCCTGCAGATTTTCATAAAAATGTCTTGCTGCTTTTTTATTCATTTCATACAGCGTCTGCCGAAGCTCCGCTGACTTGCGGTAGTCGGCGGAATGACTTTCCTCCGGCAGAACATAGTGTACTCTGTCGGCGAGATATTTTATAGCGTCCGTAAAAGCAAAATTTCTGCTTTTCATAATATAGCTTATGACGTCCCCCGATTCGCCGCAGCCGAAGCAGTGGAAAAACTGACCCCGCACATTTACGTGGAAGGAGGGCGTTTTTTCATGGTGAAAGGGACACAGCCCGACAAAATTGCCGCTGCTGGCTTTAAGCTGAACGCTTTCGCCTATAACGTCCACAATATCATTGTTCATACGCACTTCTTCTATTATATTATGAGGATAGCTCATAAAATCATCTCCGACTATAATTTTCGACAAAAATTCCGTAATCCTTTTTTTATTTTAAACTTCCTGCCCCTGAAGCTTAAGCTCGTCATGGAGCTTTATGGCAAAGCGGTCTGTCATACCCGATATATAATCGCAGATAATGGTTTCCCTTTTTTCGTCGTTTGTGTAGTGCTGCTGATATTCATGGGGTATCCGGCTGAAATTATCGGAATAATAAAAATATATATTACTCAGATACGTTTCATAGGACTTTTTGTCTGATACTACCCGCAGATTTTTATATACATTTTCAAACATATATTTTCTGAGGGCATACAGCGCTTCTTTTACAGGCGGCGACATTATTATATCGGGCTTTCCCATACTGTTTTTAATTATGTCACGTATGAGAAAATCTATTCTTTTTCTGACTGTATTTCCCAGAATGTCGGTGCAGTCCTTGGGCAGATCGTCCTCCGTAAGCACGCCTCTGCGCAGACTGTCGTCAATATCGTGGTTTATGTAGGCAATTTTATCGCTTAGCTGAACAATGCGTCCCTCCGGGGTCGAGGGGTTTCCGCTTCCTCTGTGGTTCAGAATTCCGTCTATGACCTCTCTTGTAAGGTTAAGCCCACGTCCGTCCTTCTCAAGCTTTTCCACTATTCTTACGCTTTGTTCGTTATGTCTGAATCCTCCGGGTACGACCCTGTTAAGATCTCTTTCACCCATATGCCCGAAAGGGGTATGCCCCAGATCATGCCCCAAAGCTATTGCCTCTGTAAGATCCTCATTGAGCCTCAGCGCCATGGCGATGGTTCTTGCTATCTGTGATACCTCAAGGGTATGGGTCAGACGTGTGCGGAAATGGTCGCCCTCCGGATATATAAACGCCTGTGTTTTATACATAAGCCGTCTGAATGCCTTTGAATGTATTATTCTGTCCCTGTCACGCTGATAACAGGTTCTTATGTCGCATTCCTCTTCGGGGCGCAGTCTGCCCTTTGAATTGCGGCTTAACGATGCATAGGGGCTGAGATATTTAATTTCGTTTTCCTCGGTTTCTGTTCTTATATTCATAAAACCGCTCCTCAAGACTTACCCAAAAGCAAATAAAATTCCACTATCTAACATATTCTGCAAAACCTTAAAAAATCCTTTATTTTTTATGCATTATGAAGTATAATAAATGTAGTATTGTTTATTTCTGAATTCATTGTGGGAGGTACAAAATGAAAATTTTTGAGGTAAAGGCAAAATCGGCAAGCTATCCTATTTATATAAACGACAGCTTTGAAGGACTTTCGGAGGCATTTGAAAAAGCCGGACTTTTCGGAAGAAAGGCGCTTATAATATGCGACTCGAATACGGAGAGGCTCTATCTTGACATTCTTAAGGAAATTCTCGGAGATAATTTTCTGAGCGTTTGTCACACCTCCTTTCCTGCCGGTGAAAAAAGCAAAACCCTCGAAACCATATATGATTTCTACAAGGTTATGACGGAAAACAGACTTGACAGAAAATCGGTGGTTATTGCTCTCGGAGGGGGAGTTGTGGGAGATATGGCAGGCTTTGCGGCGGCTACATATATGAGGGGCATAAAATATGTGCAGATACCCACAACGCTTCTTTCTCAGGTGGATTCTTCCGTAGGCGGCAAAACAGGCGTTGACTTTATGGGCGGCAAAAACCTCATAGGGGCATTTTATCAGCCCGAATTTGTGTTTATGAATACAAAAACACTGTACACCCTCCCCGAAAGAGAATTTTCGGCAGGTATGGCTGAGGTCATAAAATACGGATATATAATCGACAGGGGCTATCTTGATATGCTTTTCAGAAACAAAACGGAAATAAAGGAACTGAGAACCTCCGCCATTTCAGATGTGCTCTACGGAGCCTGCAAGGCAAAGGCATATGTTGTTTCGGAGGACGAAAAGGAAACGGGGCTGAGAGAAATACTCAATTTCGGTCATACCTTCGGTCACGCTGTTGAGTCCCTCCTCGGCTTCAGGCTTCTTCACGGCGAATGTGTGAGCATAGGTATGATGGCGGCTCTTGCCCTTTGCAGAGAGCGCGGCTCCGTAAGTGATGAGGATTATAAGGCGGCGGAAGGGCTTATGCGCTTTTTCGGACTTCCTGTAGACGTCAGGGGACTTGGCGCAGAGGAGATACATTCGCGTATGTTTATGGACAAGAAAACCAAAAACAACATAATAACCCTTGTTCTCCTAAAGGGTATAGGCGAGGCATATTCCGACAGCAGCGTCGGAAGTGATGAAATAGACAGGGCAATATTAAAAATAACAGGTGAATAATTATGACTATCATATTTGTTTTGCTTTATGTTTTGCTTCTGGGAGCCGACATACTTACGAAATATATTACTGTAAATATGCTGAAGCCCATAGGCGAGGTCTGCATAATAAAAAATTTTTTCTATCTGACATATGTGGAAAATGAGGGTATGGCCTTTGGAATGATGGAAGGGGCAAGATGGCTTTTTGTAATTGTCACCTTGGTCGTGCTGGCTGTTTTTTACAGGTATATATTAAGGGACGGACGTTTTCGCAAAACAGTCGGTATATCGGCTGTTCTTATAGCTGCCGGAGCAACAGGAAACCTTATAGACAGAATAAGAACGGGATATGTGGTTGATTTTCTCAGATTTGTATTTTTCGGACATTCATTTGCCGTGTTCAATTTTGCGGATATACTTATTACCTGCGGAACGGCTCTTCTGTGTCTGCACATACTTTTCGGGGAAAGAAGCGGCAACAGGTGAAATTATGGAAGAGCTTATATTTTATGCCGAGGAAAATGACAGCGGCAAGAGAGCGGATATATTTCTTGGCGAGGCGGCGGATATTTCAAGAAGCAGGGCGCAGAAGCTTGCCGAGGACGGAAATGTTATTATAAACGGCAAAGCGACTGCAAAGAATTACAGAATGAAAACGGGGGACATACTGTGTGTAAGGCTGCCACAGGCAAAGGAAGCCGAAATCACGGCGCAGAACATACCCATAGACATACTCTATGAGGACAGCGACGTTATTGTTGTAAACAAGCCACAGGGAATGGTCGTACACCCGGCGGCAGGTCATTTTTCAGACACTCTCGCAAACGCCCTTATGTATCACTGCGGCAGCAGTCTTTCGGGCATAAACGGCGTAATGCGTCCGGGGATAGTCCACAGGATAGACAGAGATACAAGCGGCATACTTGTCGCCGCAAAGAACGACAGCGCCCACATAAGCCTTGCCGGACAGCTTTCGGCTCACAGTATGAAACGTATATATCTTGGCATTGTACACAACAGTCTTAAGGGAGAAGAGGGGACGGTTATAAAGCCCATAGGACGTCACCCAAAGGACAGAAAGAGAATGGCTGTTTTAAGTGACGGAGGCAGATATGCCGTTACTCACTACAAGGATATAGCTGACAGCGGCGGCTTCAGCCTTGCGGAGTTTCGTCTTGAAACGGGAAGGACCCATCAGATAAGAGTGCATATGGCATATATAGGTCATCCCATTCTCGGAGACCCCGTATACGGACCAAGAAAATGCCCGCTGAGCCTTGAGGGTCAGACTTTGCACGCCGTTGTGTTGGGTTTTGTTCACCCAAGGACGGGAGAATATATGGAGTTTAAGGCAAAACTGCCGGAATATTTTAAGTATGCGCTTAAAAAAACAGGATTTGAGGTGGATTTTGATGGATTTTAAAAGAAAGGATTTTATAGGGCTTATTGACGTTTCGGCAGAGGAAATAAAGGATATTCTGAAAACTGCCGAAACAATGAAAATAGTGCTCAGTCAGAAAAACAAAAAAGCTCCCTATCTTCAGGGGAAGTCGGTCATACTTCTTTTTTATGAAAAGAGCGTAAGGGCAAAGCTGTCTTATGAGCTTGCGGCGCAATATCTCAGCGCAAACTGTGTTGAGATAGTTGTTGACGATACACGGGAGGAGGCTCTTTTTGAAATGGGAAGAACTATCGAGCAGATGGGCGGAGATTTCATAATAATGAGAAGTCCCATTTCCGGCTCGGCAGGCTTTCTGGCAGAAAGGGTGAATGCAAGCGTCATAAATGCGGGGGACGGCATAAACGAAAATCCCACACAGGCTCTTCTCGACCTGCTTACCATAAAGGAGCTTAAAGGCGGCTTTGAGGGGCTTAAAGTTGCCATATGCGGCGATGTGGCAGGCTCAAGGGTTGCAAGAAGCAACATATGGGGGCTTACGAGATTGGGCGCCGAAGTGAGAATCGCTGCGCCTCCTACTCTCATACCAAACAATATGGAAGAATTTGGCGTAAAGATATACTATGATATAAAAGAAGCCTGTCGGGACGTGGACGTTATTATGTCCCTCAAGCTTCAGGAGGAGGAAAGCTATGGCTCACGCCTTGCCTCCTATGACGAATACAAGGACTTTTTTATGCTTGACGGAAATGTTATTTCAGCCGCAAAGCCTGATGTTATAGTTATGCACCCCGGAGCGCCCAACAGGCGTATAGAGATAGCCTCCGAGATAGTTGACAGCAAAAAGTGCATTATAGACGACCAGATAACAAACGGTGTAGCGGTGAGAATGGCAATTCTTTATCTTTTGTCTGTGGGAAAGGGGCTGGAGATATGAAAAGAACGCTTATAAAAAATTGCAGGGTAATATCTCCCGAATGCACGGCGGAAAGCCTTAATTCCGTTTACATTCTGAACGGAAAAATAGAGGATATAGGGGATATAAATGCGGAATGCGACATTGTATATGACGCAGGAGGAAATTATCTCATACCCGGTCTTATAGATATGAATTGCAAGATATGCGAGGCTGGATATGAAAACAAGGATAATCTGAGGGTCCTGTCGGTGGCGGCGGCTGCCGGGGGATATACCTCTCTTACCATTGCGCCCAACACACAGCCAATTATTGACAATAAGACGGTTGTGGATTATGTTATACAGAAAGCAAAAAACGAAAGCAACGTAAACATATATCCCTACGGTAGCATAACAAAGGGCTGTCTGGGAGAGGAGATAACCGAAATAGGCAAGATGATAGGCAAGGGCATAATAGGCATATCGGACAACGGCGCACCTGTACAGAATTCGGGACTGCTGAGAGATGTTCTTACCTATTCAAGAATGTTTGACATACCTGTTATCACAAACTGCCTTGACAAAAGCCTTTCTGACGGAAGGGTCATAAACGAGGGCATTATTTCCACAAAGCTTGGACTTTTCGGCAGTCCGAGAGAGGCGGAGGAAATAATGGTTTCGAGAAACATAATACTGGGCAGATATGCAAAGGCAAGACTGCATCTTTCAAATATAACAACAGCATTTTCTGCGGAGCTTATAGAGCGTGGGAAGAAGTATAATTCAGAACTGAGCGCAGGAACCTGTCCTCACTATTTTTCACTTACGGAGGAGGCCGCCGAGGGCTATAACACCCTTGCAAAAATCAATCCTCCTCTCAGAACGGCGGCAGACACTGAGGCAATCAAGGAAGCGATCTGGAACGGAACCATAGACGTTATAGCCAGCGGTCACACACCGGCGGACTATGACAGAAAGAGTGTTGAATTCGATCTGGCAGCCTTTGGCATATCCTCCCTCGAAACTTCCTTTGCCGTCAGCTATACCTGTCTTTGCGGCGAAAATTTCGGTCCCGACAGGCTTATAGAAAAAATGTCCACAAATCCGGCAAAAATATTGGGGCTTAAAAACAAAGGCATAATATGCAAAGGCTATGACGCAGACCTTGCCATAGTGGATTTTGACAATGAATATGAGGTAAAGGGTGAAAACTTCCACTCAAAGGCAAAATATACGCCCTTCGAGGGACGCAAAGTCAAAGGCAGAGTATTAAAAACCTTTGTCGGCGGAAAACTTGTATACGATTTACAGAACAATATGTCTTGAATCATCTGAAAATGGCAAAAATATGATTGGGAGGGAACAGTATGAAAAAACTGCTGATTTTATTTCTGATCATAACAAGCCAAAATGTATATGCCAAGCCAATCACACAGCCTGAGTATGCAGGAATATATTCGCCCTATAAAGAGCCTATGGGTAATATAAATATGTGCTTTATAAAGAACACAGGGGAAATTCCCATAGAATTTATGACGGAATGTATGGGAGAGGGTATTATGCCCTACATAGTCATAGAGGGCGAAAAAGCCATATTTGATCTTTCATACTCCGAAAGACTTGCGAGAGAGCTTGGTTTTTTCGATACACCGGCGATGGTGGAGCTTTATCCCCTTTGCGGCGATCCTGATTTCAATCCATCGGCATACAGAAGATTCTATGCCGAAACAAAGAAGCTTTATGAAAAATATGCACCCAAAACAAAGCTTGTATGGGCATTGTCGCCGGAGCTTATATATGATGAATGGGAGTATTTCCCCGGAGAGGCCTATATAGATTATATAGGCATTTCTCTTATATATGGAGCAAACGGTGATTTTGGCGGATTATACAGACAGGACAAAACAGATTATATAAGCTTTGCCTATGATATGCCCATTATAATAACAAGACTTGCATCAGCGGCATATACGGAAAAGGGGCACAGATATTTCAGAAGTGAGAAGGTAAGGTGTATTCAGACAGCGGAAGAAGAGCTTGAAAGAAACCGGAATATAACCGGCATAATATTTTACGAAACAGATGATTACAGCTTTGATGGATACAGAAACAAGCTGAGGATATCGGACAGCGATGATGCTTATGAAGCGGCTTTAAGGATAATAGAAATGTACGGTAAAAAACAGGAGGGCAGGCGGTATGAACCGGAATAATACTGAAATAGAAAGGAAATTCCTTGTGGAGAGAATCCCCGGGGAGCTGGATAAATATAAATGCTTTGATATAAAACAGGCATATATCTCAACATCACCCACAATGAGGATAAGAAAAAAGGACAACAGCTATATATTTACATTCAAGGGAAAGGGCACTGTCAAAAAAACGGAATTTGAATATCCTCTGACAGAAGAACAGTTTGACAGCCTTATGAAAAAAACGGAAGGCAGGGTCATAGAAAAAAACAGATATATAATTCCTCTTGACGGAGGGCTTGTGTGTGAGCTTGACATTTATAAGGGTGAGCTTGAGGGATTTGTGAATGCCGAGGTGGAATTTACGAGTATGGAGGAGGCGGAAAGCTTTGTTCCTCCCGACTGGTTCGGAAAGGATATATCAGAAGATAAGAGATATAGCAATGCATCTCTGTCAAGGTTCCACATTCCGTCAGAATGATACAAAACTTATTGAAAAAAAGTGTAAAATTATTCTTGCATTTTAATAAAAGGTGTAGTATAATGGTGTTGATGGAAAATTATACCATTTATGGAAAAATTTATTAGAAGCGGAGGAATAATAATG
Organism: uncultured Clostridia bacterium; assembly: GCA_947627855.1. Classification (GTDB taxonomy): domain Bacteria; phylum Bacillota; class Clostridia; order Lachnospirales; family CAG-274; genus JAJQCI01. The sequence continues at coordinate 1,693 of CANQXR010000057.1, read as the reverse complement.
ATTTCACAAAAACTTACCATTTTAATCGCAGGAGATAACAAGGATTTTTGCGATATATTGTCAAGCCATCTTGACAAACAGCCGGATATGACAGTAATATCTGTTGCAAGAGACGGAGAGGAGGCGTTTGAGAAAATAGTTGAAGAAAAGCCCGATATTGCACTTCTTGACGGCATAATGCCAAAGGTGGACGGCATAGGGGTTTTGGAGAAAATAAACGAATATCCCGAAAAGCTTCCCACAAAATGTATAATTCTGACGGCTATAACAAGGGAGCAGATAACAAGGAGGGCCTTTGAGCTGGGCGCATATTATTATATAGCGAAGCCCTTTGATCCCGATCTTCTGATTTCAAGGATAAGACAGCTCAGGGAGCCTGTGAATTCCGCAGCGCAGATGGGAAATATCTGTCTGGCAAGAAACAGTGAATACGCACTTGAACGCAGGGTTACGAATATATTGCACGAAATAGGCGTTCCTGCACATATAAGGGGCTATCACTATATGCGTGAGGCAATACTCATGGCAATAAACGACACTGACGTACTTAATTACATCACGAAGGAACTTTATCCCACAATAGCCAAGAAATGCAACACAACCCCAAGCAGAGTTGAAAGAGCCATACGTCACGCAATAGAAGTGGCATGGTCAAGAGGAAAGGTAGACGCCATAGACAGTCTTTTCGGCTATACCATAAACAGTCATAAGGGAAAGCCCACAAACAGCGAATTCATAGCCCTTATAGCCGACAGACTACGCCTTGAACTCAAGGCAAGCTGATAAAAAAACAGAAATAGCCGTATTTCCCGTTTTTGCGGAAAATACGGCTATTTATTATAAAATACCTTTGAAATACGAAAGGCGCGTATAAGTTGACTTAAATGGAATAAGGTGGTAAAATGTAAATAAATATAAATTATATGAGGTGAAAAATATGAAGGTATTGCTTGTAAACGGAAGCCCTCACAAAAACGGCTGTACATATACGGCACTTGCCGAGGCTGAAAAAATTCTTAGGGAAGAGGGTATCGAAACGGAAATTTTCTGGATAGGAAATGCGCCTATTTCGGGCTGTATCGCCTGTGGTGGCTGTGGAAAGACAGGCAGGTGTGTTATTGACGACTGTGTAAATGAGGCAGTCGGAAAGGCAAAGGAGGTCGATGGCTTTATATTCGGTTCTCCTGTTCACTATGCGGCAGCATCGGGTCAGCTTACTTCCTTTATGGACAGACTTTTTTACTGCGCCGGAGCGGACACGTTCTATCTTAAGCCTGCTGCCTGTGTTACGTCTGCAAGACGTGCCGGCACTACCGCTGCCTTTGAACAGCTTATAAAATATTTCACTATAAGTCAGATGCCTGTAATATCCTCAAGATATTGGAATATGGTTCACGGAAATACTCCTGAAGAGGTTTTGCAGGACAAGGAAGGACTTTACAATATGAGAGTATTGGCAAGAAATATGGCATTTTTCCTTAAGTGCAAAAAAATAGCAACTGACAACGGACTGGCACTTCCCAAAACAGAGGAAAGACAGGTAACTAACTTTATACGCTGAGTTATACGGAAATTAAGCCCCAGTGCGCCGCAGCACCAAAACCATAAAAACCATCTTCGATGGTTTTTATGGTTTTGGTGCTGCGGCGCACTGGGGCTTGCGGGGGCGGAGCGCAGGGGGAGAGGGAGGACG
>CANQXR010000056.1 GCA_947627855.1 uncultured Clostridia bacterium | reverse complement strand
AAACGCGCTTTTGTAATTCTCTTTTGGAATTACGGGTTGTTGTAATTTCGTCTTTTTTATTCGGTTTTCAATGTTCAAAGCTTGCTGCCCTTTTCTGCGACAGCTTTATAATATTACCATATAAAAAAGCACTTTGTCAAGTCCTTTTTTAAAAAATTTTTTTAAAAAAATCCGGATATTGTGAATACAAAATCTTCCGATTGGCAAAGCTATTTTCAGGAGGTGATTTCAATGAGTGAAATTAACAGATCTATCAAATGCAGAGTTGACTCATGCAAGCATCACGACAGCTCACAATACTGCACTCTTCCCGATATTCTTGTGGGCAGTGAATGTATGTGTTCAAAGGATAAGTGCGATACGGAATGCGCAAGCTTCGAATATGAAAAATAAATATTGGCAGCATAAATAAAAACCGCACTTATCTGCGGTTTTTACTTTATGTCGCCGTTGCCCGTAAAATCAAGATATCTGGTGTCGTCCCTTATCATAATCACTGCATCAGGGCTGAAATCACGCACATACTCCGTTATGGTTTTTTCATTATAATGTCTTAAATCTATACAGCGTGTTTCGTCAAAGCCTGTATATATGAGGGTTTCTATGGGGTTTGTGAACGAATCGCCAAATACAAGTATGTCCGGCAGCTCGTCACGATGGGTTTCAAATATAGTTTCTCCCACATCTCCTCCCATATAAATCATATAATCTATTATTTCAGCAGGATCCATAGGATAGGTATACACAACGGACTCCATGACCTTTCCGTTGTCGGTTCGCAAAAAAGGAACTCTGTCGGCAAAATCCGCAATGACTGCCTTTTCGGGAATGTCGTAAACGCCCATGAGTTTTCTGTTTCTCGAACCAAGATAAGGATTCGGGACTTCCTTGAAGTCAAAATCGTCATCATCAAGTATTTTCACATCGGTTTTCAGATCGGCATTTATTCTCGAAACAATGGTTCTGTATGTTTCATATGCGCCCTCAAAGCTGAAATGATGATCAGTATATGAATACAGGTCGTCACTTCTTCCCATATTTGTAAAAACCATATTCATATTTATAAATCTGACGCCCTTTTTGTTAAGCTTGTCGAAAAGGAGTCTTTCCTCAAGCTCCAGATTTTCCTTATTATTATATATATATTCGGGATATCTGTTTCTGAAATATGAATACTGCTCAGGTATTCCCACGAAATAAAATTCAGACCCCACTTCATGGCACACATCGGAAAGGCGGCTTATGCTTTCCGCCATTCTTTCGGTTTTCCTGTCAGTTGCTTCTTCATCAAGAGCCTTATGAGCGACCACAGGCAGCATAGGGACATCATCGCCTTGATATACAACATCATTTATGACCGGCTTATTCAGAATTGTGCCGTCTATATATGTATGAAGGGCGAGAATATTATTTCTCAGAGGGAAAATATCGGACAGATAGCTTTCCGCACTTTCAAAAAAGGTCCCGTCTCCGAAGGTTTCGTTATTAAATGGAAGAACCTCCGCCACGTTTCTGTTTTCGTATAAAAGCTTCTCAGCCTTTTCCTCACAGAGCATAACCACAGGGACTGTGAATATAACAGCCGAGAACAAAAAAATCATAATAATTTCCGAAAGTCTTTTCATACTGCGCCTCCTTTAAAATCTGAAGTATATGAAAGGATTGAACGAGGAGCCGACTATAAAGCATATGCTGAGCAGGAAAACCCCCATAACAAACAAGGTCCGCATTATGTGGAACAAAGGCTCCGAAAACCGATTTTCCCTAACAAGTGAAGCAACGACCCTTCCCACAGGCAGACAGCATACAAAGGCAGCGACAAACTCCGCCTTATATTCAATAAGGTTATAGATGGTTTCATTATTTACAAAAGGCAAAGAGTTCATAAAGAACATACTTTTAATAAGCCGCAGCGCAAAGTACATATCCGGCGAGTAAAATATAGCCCAGCCTGTCACTATGAGAACAGCGGAATAAATATGGCGTATAATATGCGGCAGTCCTTCAAGAAACCTACCGTATATGAATTTTTCGCATATAAGTATAACGGCAAAATAAAGCCCCCAAAAAACAAAATTCCACGCCGCACCATGCCATATGCCTGTGAGAAGCCATACTATAAGTATGTTTCTGATATGCTTTGCCCTTGAACATCTGTTTCCGCCGAGGGGAATATACACATAATCCCTGAACCAGCCCGAAAGTGTCATATGCCATCTGCGCCAGAATTCCGTTATGGATTCCGATATATAGGGGTAATTGAAATTTTCGGGAAAATGAAAACCGAAAATGCGTCCCAGACCTATTGCCATATCGGAATAGCCGGAAAAATCGAAGTATATCTGAAATGTATATGCTATTATGCCAAGCCATACAAGACTTACGCTGTGAAATGAGGGGTCAAGACTGAGAATGTCATTGGCCGCCTTGCCTATGCTGTTGGCAATTATGACCTTTTTTCCGAGCCCTATACAAAATCGGGCTATGCCGTCAGATATGCCGGACAAGGTTTCCTTCCGTCTCAGGATTTCCTTTTCTATATCTCTGTAACGAACTATCGGTCCTGCTATGAGCTGAGGAAAAAGGGATATGTACAGGGCAACATTCAAAGGATTTTTCTGAACTCTCACTTTGCCCTTGTATACATCTATCAGATAGCTCATTCCCTGAAATGTAAAAAAGGATATTCCGATAGGCATTATGATTTCGTGTATGCCGTTTCCGCCGAAAACCGTACTCAGATTATCCGCAATAAAGTTGGCGTACTTAAAATAAACAAGCATACCTATATTCAGGCATATGCCGGCTGTAAGCGCCGTTTTTCCCTTTGCGCCGCCCCATGAGGCAAAGTATGCCGACAAATAATTTATAAGGACGGAAAGCAGTATAACATATATGAATCTGGGCATATTGTAGCCGTAGAAACACAGACTGAATATGAGAAGTATCAGATTGCTTGCTCTTCTGAATCCTGCCGCCGCAAATATAAAATATATGGGCAAAAGCAGTGGAAGAAATATAAACAGAAAACTTATACCCGAAAAAACCATAACGCCCTCCGAAAAATAAAAACATAAGCATATTATATCACAATCCGTCAGAATTTCAACAACAATAATTTTCCGTTTTATTCTTCCGGACCTGTGGCAGGGCAACAACATTTCCTTTTTTGAAAGACAGTGATACATTCAGACAGGTTTTTGAAAAGCTGAACCCATCTGAACTTTCGTCATGCCTGATTAAGCGGGTATCAGCAGAACACACAAAACGTAGAGAAGAAAAGGCAAACTAGATAACCGCTGCGCCTGAACCGCTTGATTTAATTGGTGTAAAAGGAGATATAGTTACAGCAGATTCTATGAGCTGCCGGAAAAAATTGTCGGAAAAATCAATGACTTCTCTCCTGATATTCCCTCAAAACAACACTTGATTTTTGCTTACAGATTTATCATGGTCTGAACAGAAGGACGAATGGGAAGGTCTTGATGGACTTGGCTGTGCAGGGTCAACAATTACAGAAAATGGTGAAACACATAAATTTACAAGATATTTTATAACCTCGCTGGCAAATCCTGATGAATTTGCCGATTCTGTAAGAAAGCACCGGTCTGTTGAAAATCAATTACATTGGTGTCCTGATGTAATTTTCCGTGAGGACGCTTAAAGGGCAAGAAAATATAATTCACCGCTTGATCTGAATATTATGCGTAAATGTGCACTTAAACCTGTTTCACAGGCTCAGCACAAACGAATAAGTAAAAGAAGATTGATGTTCAGTGCTGCCCTTGAACCAACGGCTGTTGTTCATCAAAAGTAAATGCTGTTTCCGTGTATATGTCAGGTGCCTGTATTTTTTTGTTGTGGTATACTTATTATAAGTCATAGCTAAACTCCTTTACTTTATATTTTTGCAACTCTATAATATCACAGTTTGCTATGGCTTTTATATTTTTATCTGTATTATTTGATTTTACAACGAACCCGCAAAATTTTTCCTGATAATGTTAAATAATTAATTGAAATGGGGGTTAAAATATGCTATAATTTAAAAAATAGGGTTTCAGGAAAGGAGAATTTACTATGCTGAATAAAAAAAATGTTGATGATTTCAATGTTGCAGGAAAAAGAGTTCTTGTAAGATGCGATTTTAACGTACCTTTAAAGGACGGCGTTATTACTGACGAAAACAGAATCGTTGCTGCGCTTCCTACAATAACAAAGCTTATCGAAAAAAATGCAAAGGTTATTCTTTGCTCTCATCTGGGAAAGCCAAAGGCTCCCGAGGCAAAGTTTTCACTTGCTCCCGTTGCAAAAAGACTTTCCGAAAAGCTTGGCAAGGAAGTTGTATTTGCGGCTGACGAAAACGTAGTCGGTGAAAATGCAAAGAAAGCTGTTGCGGAAATGAAGGAGGGAGATGTTGTTCTTCTTGAGAATACACGTTTCCGCAAGGAGGAAACAAAGAACATAGATGATTTTTCAAAGGAGCTTGCTTCTCTTGCGGACATATACATCTGTGATGCTTTCGGTTCGTCCCACAGGGCACACTGCTCCACGGTGGGTGTTACAAAATATGTCGATGAGTGCGGCGTAGGCTATCTTATGGAAAAGGAAATAGCATACCTCGGCAATGCCGTTAATTCGCCGAAGCGCCCGTTCCTTGCTGTTCTGGGAGGAGCAAAGGTTACGGATAAGATTGCCGTTATAGATAATCTTCTCGAAAAGGTAGACAAGCTTATCATCGGCGGAGGTATGGCTTACACATTCCTTAAGGCTCAGGGCTATGAGGTAGGAAAGTCACTTCTTGACTCCGACAAGCTGGATTATTGTAAGGAAATGATTTCAAAGGCAAAGGAAAAGGGAGTAGAGCTTCTTCTTCCCATAGATACTGTGGTTGCATCGGAATTTCCCGATCCCATTGATGCCGAGATTCCTTATGAGGTCGTTCCCTCAACTCAGATTCCAGCTGACAAGGAGGGTCTTGACATAGGCCCCGCAACAAGAGAGCTTTTCGCAAAGGCTGCAAGGGAGAGCAAAACCGTTGTATGGAACGGTCCTATGGGCGTATTTGAAAATCCCATATTTGCGGCAGGTACAATTTCTGTTGCAAAGGCTCTTGCCGAAACAGACGCAATTACGATCATAGGCGGCGGCGATTCGGCGGCGGCTGTAAACAGTCTTGGCTTTGGCGACAAAATGACACATATTTCAACAGGCGGCGGCGCATCTCTGGAATTCCTTGAAGGCAAGGAGCTTCCCGGCGTAGCGGCAGCAGACGACAAATAACAAAAAACGGCCGATTTTCACATATAGGGAAATCGGCTTGAAGTATTTATATTATACGAAAAAGGTGAGGTTTAATTATGCGTAAAAAAATAGTAGCCGGAAACTGGAAAATGAACAAAACTCCCGCCGAGGCGGTAGAGCTTGTGAATATGCTTAAGGACGGCTGTGAAGCGGCAAAATGCGATGTTGTTTTCTGTGTACCGTTTATAGACCTTGTGCCTGTCTGTGAGGCTCTCAAGGGCTATAAAAACATTGCAGTAGGCGCGCAGAATATGCACTTTGAGGACAACGGAGCGTATACGGGAGAAATTTCGGCGCCCATGCTCAAGGAAATAGGCGTTAAATACGTTATTCTCGGCCATTCCGAAAGACGTGAATATTTCGGCGAAACCGACAAGCTTATAAACAAAAAAATGAAGCACGCTTTAAGAAGAGGACTTATTCCCATTGTATGCGTAGGCGAATCTCTTGAAATGAAAGAGGAGGGAATTACCCACGACCACATTTCAATTCAGATAAAGAGAGCCTTCAAGGGAATTGACATCGATGATGCCAAGAAGGTCATAATAGCGTATGAGCCTATATGGGCAATCGGTACGGGCAGAACAGCTTCGGCATATCAGGCTGAGGAGGTCTGCGCAGGCATAAGAGCTATTATCAGTGATATTTATGACGATGAAACAGCGGAAGAAATCAGAATACAGTACGGCGGAAGTATGAACGCCGAAAACTGCACCGAGCTTATGGCTATGCCCGATATTGACGGCGGACTTATAGGCGGCGCAAGTCTGAAGGCTGATTTTAACCTTATTACAGGCAGCGTTAAGGAGTAAGCTTTAGGGAAAGGGTGGAAATATGAAGAAAAAAACAACCATACTTATGATCCTTGACGGCTTCGGGCTGAATGACAGAACCGAGGGAAACGCCATAGCGCTTACACCACATCCGAATATCGAGCGGCTTATGAAAGAATATCCCTTTGTAAAGGGCTATGCATCAGGACTTGACGTAGGTCTGCCCGATGGTCAGATGGGCAATTCCGAGGTTGGTCATCTTAATATGGGCGCAGGAAGAATAGTCTATCAGGAGCTTACAAGGATAACGAAATCCATAAACGACGGTGATTTCTTTACAAACGAGGAGCTTATGAAGGCTGTTGACAACTGTAAGAAGTATAACAGTGCCCTCCATGTTTTCGGTCTTGTGTCAAGGGGCGGCGTACATAGCGCGCTTGAACATATATTCGCAGTTTTTGAGCTTGCAAAAAGAAACGGTCTTGAAAAGGTTTATATGCACGCTTTTCTTGACGGACGTGATACCCCGCCGACCTCAGCAAAAGGTTATCTTACGGAGCTTGAAAATGAAATGGCACGCATAGGCGTAGGAGAAATAGCCACCATAAGCGGTCGTTATTACGCTATGGACAGAGATAAAAATTACAACAGGCTGGAAAAGGCTTATTCGGCAATAGTTTACGGCGAGGGAAAAACGGCGGATTCTATGGCAGAGTGCATGGACGCAACCTATGCCGAGGGCGTAAATGATGAGTTTGTTATTCCTACGGTCATACTTAAGGACGGCAAACCAACGGCAACCGTAAACGAGAACGATTCCATTATTTTCGCAAACTTCCGTCCGGACAGGGCAAGGCAGATAACAAGAAGCTTCTGTGACGATGATTTTCCTTATTTTGAAAGGAAAAAAGGTCATATGAGAGTGACATATGTATGCTTTACGGAATATGACAAGACAATAGAGAATAAATTTGTCGCATTCAAGCCGCAGACACTTAAAAACACATTGGGCGAGTATATATCTTCACTGGGCAAGACTCAGGCAAGAATTGCGGAAACCGAGAAATATGCTCACGTAACCTTCTTCTTCAACGGCGGTGTTGAAGCGCCCAATCCCGGAGAAAAAAGAGTGCTTGTGCCCTCTCCGAAGGTTGCAACATATGACCTTATGCCGGAGATGAGTGCGCCGGGAGTTACCGAAAAGCTTATCGAAAACATAAAATCGGGAGAAAACGACCTTATAATCATAAACTACGCAAATCCCGATATGGTAGGTCATACGGGAGTTATGGAGGCCGCAAAGGAGGCCGTAAGACGCATTGACGGCTTTGTGGGCGAGGTTGTGAAGGTTGTCATTGAGGAGGGTGCTCAGATGTTTGTATGCGCTGACCATGGCAATATAGAACAGCTTATAAACTACGAAACAGGCGATCCGTTCACGGCTCACACGACCAACCCTGTGCCTTTTATACTTGTTAATTATCCTGAAGCAAAGGGACTTCGTGAAGGCGGCAGACTTGCCGACATAGCGCCCACACTTCTTGAAATGATGGGCATTCCCCAGCCGGAGGAAATGACGGGAAAATCTCTTATTGTCAAATAAAAAACCATAAAATTAACGAAAAAGTTAAGGTTTTATTAAAAATCATTTGACAGTTAGACATAAATAATTTACAATATATGTAAGGGTAACCATAAAATCCAACAATGAAAGGAGATAAACAAAATGAAAGGTTATTTAGAAATAGTAGACGTATTTGCAAGACAGGTTCTTGATTCAAGAGCAAATCCCACAGTTGAGGCTGAGGTTGTTGTTGAGTGTGACGGTACTCAGGTTATGGGTCGTGCCGCTGTTCCTTCGGGAGCTTCAACAGGTCAGTTTGAGGCTGTTGAGCTTCGTGACGGCGATAAGAACATTTATAACGGAACAAGCGTTCTTAAGGCTGTTTCAAATGTAAATGACATTATTGCAGATGAGCTTATAGGTATGAACGCTCTTGACCAGGTTGCTATCGACAAGAAGATGATAGAGCTTGACGGCACACCCAATAAGGCTAAGCTTGGCGCAAACGCAACTCTCGCTGTATCAATGGCTGTTGCAAAGGCTGCGGCTGAAGCTCTCAATATGCCCCTTTATCAGTATCTCGGCGGCTTCAACGGCAAGACTCTTCCTGTTCCCATGATGAACATTATGAACGGCGGAAAGCACGCTGACAATACTGTTGACCTTCAGGAATTCATGATTATGCCCGTTGGCGCTCCCACATTCTCAGAGGCTCTCAGAATGTGCTGTGAAATTTATCATGCACTCAAGAGCGTTCTCAAGGGCAAGGGTCTTTCAACAGGCGTAGGCGATGAGGGCGGCTTTGCTCCCAACTGCGCAACGGCAGACGAGGTTATCGACCTTATTCTTGAAGCAACCGTAAAGGCAGGCTATAAGCCCGGCGAACAGATAAGAATCGCTATGGATCCCGCTTCATCAGAGCTTTACAAAGAGGACGGCTTATATCACTTTGCAGGTGAAACAGAGGCTAAGGGACTTGACGAAGAAATCGTAAGAACATCTGAGGAAATGGTAGAATATTATGCAGCTCTTTGCGATAAATATCCCATTATTTCCATTGAGGACGGTCTTGCTGAGGAGGACTGGGACGGCTGGAAACTTCTTACAGAAAGACTTGGCGACAAAATCCAGCTTGTAGGCGACGACCTTTTCGTTACAAATACAAAGAGACTTCAGAAGGGTATCGAGCTTGGCGTTGCTAACTCAATTCTCATCAAGGTTAACCAGATAGGTACACTTACGGAAACATTCGATGCCATAGCACTTGCAAACAGAAATAATATGACGGCTGTTGTATCTCACCGCTCCGGCGAAACAGAGGACGCTACTATTGCCGACATAGTTGTTGCAGTAAACGCAGGTCAGATAAAGACAGGCGCACCCGCAAGAACAGACCGTGTTGCTAAGTATAATCAGCTTCTCAGAATCGAGGAAGAGCTTGGCGATGTAGGACAGTATCTCGGTCTTGACGCATGGTTCAATTTAAAGAATAAATAATTGAATTAAATAGTATAATAACAGGGCAGGCATTTATTGATGCCTGCCTTTTTTTGAAAAAGAGGTGTGATTTATGAAGGCTGAAATTATTGCCGTAGGAACGGAGCTTTTGCTGGGAGATATAACCAATACAAATGCCAGATATCTTTCGGAGCAGCTTGCCGGACTTGGCACAGAGGTATATTTCGAATCTGTTGTGGGGGACAATAAAGACCGTCTTTTGGGAGCTTTCAAAGACAGCTTTGCGAGGGCTGATATAGTTATAACCACAGGCGGTCTGGGACCGACCGATGATGACATCACAAAGGAAACGGGAGCGGAGTTTTTCGGCAGAGAGCTTGTCCTTGACGAAGATGCCCTTGAAAATATAAAGTCATATTTTAAAAACAGGGGTATGTCACAGACTAATATAAAGCAGGCATATGTGCCAAAAGGCTCTGTTGTGCTTAAAAATGAAAGAGGAACTGCTCCGGGAATAATTATAGAGGAGCAGAACAAAATACTTGTTATGCTTCCGGGACCTCCGTCAGAAATGGAATATATGTTTGAAAATTCTGTAAAGCCGTATTTGCGGGGCAGAGAAAAGCATATCATATGTTCGAGGACTCTCAGGCTTACGGGAATAGGAGAGTCGGATGCGGCGGAAGTGATAAGAGAGCTTATGGCAAACAGCACAAATCCCACAATTGCTCCCTATGCAAAAGAGGACGGCGTGTATTTCAGAATAACAGCACGAGGTGGCAGCGCTGAGGAATGTCACAATCTTATTGCCCCGGCGGCGGAGGAAATTTATTCACGACTTGGAGAGTATATATATGGAGAAAACGAAACAACTCTTGCAAGAGCGGTCGTGAATCTTCTGATTGAAAGGAATATCAGCTTGGCAGTGGCGGAAAGCCTGACGGGAGGTATGCTCAGTTCGGCAATAGTGGATATTGAGGGCGTATCAAAGATATTCAGGGAGGGTTTTGTCACATATACCAATGAAAGCAAGGCCGACACCCTCGGCGTCAGCAGAGATGTTTTAAAGAATTACGGAGCAGTATCAAGAGAAACAGCAGGTGAAATGGCAAAGGGAGCCGCAATGAGAGCAGGCGCTGAGCTCGGTGTGGCAACCACGGGAATAGCAGGAGGAGGAGCCGTAAAAAATCCCACTCCGAATAACGAGGATTTATCATATGACAAACCTGTCGGACGGGTATATCTGGGATTATACTACAAAGGAAAAATTATAACAAAGGAACTGAATATAAAGGGCGACAGGCAAAAAATAAGAAAAACTGCCGTTGTCAGAATGTTGGATTTTATAAGAAAAAATGTAGATGATGAGTTAAGCTGACCGATGTCTGAATAGATCGGCTTGCCGTTTGGGGCGGTACGCAATTTGAAGAGACCCCACCCACCCACGAACTGAATATAAAGGGTGAAAAAATAAGAAAAACCGAGGCTGTCAGAATGTTGGATTTTATAGGAAAATTGTAGATAATTAGTTAAACTGACCGATGCTCTGAATAGGTCAGCTTGCCGTTTGGGGCGGTACGCAATTTGAAGAGACCCCACCCACCCACAAACTGAATATAAAGGGTGAAAAAAAGAAAAACTGCCGTTGTCAGAATGTTGGATTTTATAGGAAAATTGTAGATAATTAGTTAAACTGACCGATGCTCTGAATAGGTCGGCTTGCCATTTGAGGCGGTACGCAATTTGAAAAGACCCCACCCGCCCGCCCTACCCCATTGCCGCAGTGGCGTAAATTTTATTGGGTAACCCCGGCGGTTTTGGAGGCGTCACTAAACTGCAATTGGATCATACGAACGCTTCAGCCACAGCGGTAAGGCGAGTAGGGGTGGGTGGGCGGGTGGGTTATTAACGAAGTTAATAACAAAAAATACCTCCTCCATATCTTTAAAATATGATATGGAGGAGGTATTTTGTTGACTTAACATTATCCAAATTTAATTATAAAAACAGGCGGCTTATCCGTAAAGCTGCTCATGAGGGCAACAGCCTCATCTGTTGAATTTACCTTATAAAATGTCAGTACACCATTGTCTACATGACCTACTACTTTTTTACCCTGTGCAAATTCGTAATATATAAAATTATCAGAATACATACAATAAATTGCCGGGAGATCCTCCTTATTGACGCCCAATTCGTTGGAAGCTGTTATCTGGTCATAATAGCCGTAAAGATCCGTTCTGAAATCACCATATCCGGCAAGATTGTAATACGGCAGAATATTAAGATCCATATTTGGATGCATTTCATTTACATACTGCTTTACGTTTTTTTGCCGTGCAAGCTCCTTGGATCTTATATTCCATACATTGCCTGACGATTGGAGAAGATATTCTCTTATATCAAGAGGTTCTTCAACAAGATTAGCCACTACCACCGCAAATTTATCGTCACAGCCTATATATTTTACGTCAATCGTTTTATCCGTATTCCAATTGTCGGAAATCGCATTTACTATATCATTATAGGTCTGAGAATCTTTTTTTGGCGTATATATTTCGCCGTTGCTGCAGTTATACCGCATTATAAGCGCTCTGTAATCTTCGGTTGTAAGCATTCCGCCCTTATATTCTGACGAAGCGATGTAATAGCCCTTATCCGTAAGAACGGAAATAAACGGTGTAAGGTCATTGTCAAGAATGTTTACATCATACTCCGAATTCTCACAGACCTCAAAATCACCGGGTCTTAAATAAAGAAGATTTGCCTGCTTAAGCTCCTCAGGCACATTTTCGGTTATTTCGCTTACGTCCACAGGCATATTTGTATCCGCGTTGTACATAAAACCATAAACGCAGACCGCATTGCCGGCAGAATAGCTTTTTTCATAATAAGCCATATAATCCACAAGCATATCGTCAATGTCTTTATAAAGCTTGCTGTTTGCCTCTACGGGCGTGGCATTGATATCGATGGCATCTGAATCGGTATTGCCCCCTTCATCACTGTCGGCATCGTCAGTCACTTCATCTTTTATTGAAACATTTTTGTCAACAGCATTTTTTTCACACCCCGTTATAAAAAACATATTCAACGTAATAAGCGCAGCAACAGCACAAAGCATTATAAGCCTTTTGCTGTTTTTTTCGGAATTATTCTTCATCAGTATATTCCTCCTCCTTGTCCTTTATTGTTTCATATACATCATAAAGCTCCTCTTTGAAAAGATGCAATATTGTCCGTACATTTTCGCAGGTTCCTTCGGGGTCACCTTCGTCAAAATCGAGCACAGCCTCCCATGTAGGATCGTAGGTGTCTGTTATTTCCGTAAAGCTTTTCACTTTTCCGTCAAAAACAGAAGTATCAAAATAGTCGAATATAGCCTCATATTCCCAATCCTTGGTTTCTCTGTCAGCCGCAAGCCTTATATACAGCAAGGACGACTGCACATACAGATTAACTAAAAATTCCTCGTTCTCGGAAATTGTTATACCAAAAATTTCTCTTTCAAGAAACCCGGTCTTTTCGTCTTTTTCCATTAAAACAATTATAGTGTCCATTTATATTATATTCTCCCGATGTATTTTTTAATATTTACAATTATACCCCCATATTGTTTTTTTTGCAAGTATTATTATTGATATATCCACGGAAACAGCATTTACTTTTGAGGGACAACAACCGTTGGATCAAAAAAGAATGTCAAGGAAAAGAGTAGGCTCAAGGGCAGCCATGAACATCAATCTTCTCTTACTTATTCGTCTGTACTGAGTCTGCGAAACAAGTTTAAGTGCACATTTACGCATAATATTCAGATTAAGCGGTGAATTATCTTTTCTTGCCCTTGAAGCGTCCTCACGAAAAATTACATCAGGCCACCAATGTAATTGATTTTCAATAGACCAGTGCTTTCTCACGGAATCGGCAAATTCATCAAGATTTGTTAGCGAGGTTATAAAATATCTCGTAAATTTATGTGTTTCACCATTTTCTGTAATTGTTGACCTTGCACAGCCAAGTCCGTTAAGACCTTCCCATTCTTCTTTTTGCTCAAGCCATGATAAATCTGTCAGCAAAAAATATTCCCTTTTTTCGATTCTTCCATGACCTTTATCAAGTGTTGTTTTTGAGGGAATATCAGGAGAAAAGTCATTGAAATAGTCTGCTGTGTCATTATATAATGCAGGTTGATTCTGTTTCAGACCGATTGTATAATCTGTTTTTTTTCTCAATAGTTTTTTTGACAATTTTCTTCTGGCAGTTCATAGAATCTGCTGTAACTATATCTCCTTTTACGTCAATTAAATAAAGCAGTTCAGGCATGCTACAAATGTACTGACAACATGATACGCTTTATGCTTATCATTCCCACTTCCACAGATTGTTTTCCCATCTATTGCCACAGTTCCACGTTTTGTGCGTTCTGCTGATACTCAATTAATCAGGCATGACGAAAGTTCAGATGGGTTGTCTGAATGTATCACTGTCTGGTATGCCATCAGAAAGTTCAGGAAATTTCGCCAGATATTCCTGACGACTTTTGCCAAACACCTCCATATCCGGTTCTCCTTGGCTCACCGATTTTTTTGATTCCTTCTTTTAATTCTTCAATATTCATATTTTTATTTTACACCTTTTTTCAAAAAAGTAAATGCTGTTTAAGTGGTGTGATTTATGTTAGTGTAAAATAATTCTGGGAGTTTTTGAGATATGTGATAGATTAAGACGTACCTATGGAAATTTCGACAAGCTGCCCTCCTCCGGAGGAGGAGGGTAAAAAATAAAAAACGAGAATACACCTTTTATGTTATAATAATTTTGGAACAACACAAATAACAAAAGAAAGGTGATTCTCGTGAAAAATATTATAACACAAATTACAGTAAAAATGATAGAGGAA
>CANQXR010000055.1 GCA_947627855.1 uncultured Clostridia bacterium | reverse complement strand
TAAATAATTTAGCGAAATTTATTCGCTGTTTTATTGAACTTATTGATGTTTCAGTTTTGTTACAGAATTAGATTCACATGCAATAATGTCACTTTGTCTTGACAACGACAGCAATATAATTTATACTTACATATAAAAGTTATGTTATCGTACAGGAAATCTCACCTTTTTTCAGAACAAACGACAATCAGAACATAGAAGAAGTCTGCCCTATAAATAACTTTTTGCTGCAAGAAATGATGGAGAAAGTTTAACTTGGATAAATAGCTAACGAAGTATGGACCGACAGTGATATAGATGGTTTTAAAGAAGCAGCTGAATATATAGGTTGTAATTTATATTTCATCTCTGATAAGCAAAATTTATTTGACTACCTTAATTATAAAGCCGATAAAACAAGATATGAAGATAAAATACATGCTTTGACTGTATTTTCTCATGGCTTAGAACGTGACGGAGGTGTTATTTCTTTAGCTTATAATTATGATGATAAAAATCACAATATAAATTCAGACATAAACATATATGACATTCTTGCAAAAGTATATAGAGTTTAAGGAGATGTTACTATGAATGATGTTACTATGAATAAAGAAATTATTAAACAAAAAGTATTGGAATTAGATTGGAAACTGCCTATTTCGGTACAACAGAATGCAATAGATTATCTGTTGAAAATAGAGGATAAATATTTATATTTGTTGTTTGTATTTGATGCAAGACATCAATGCACTTGGGAGAATTCTATGGAAATAATTGCCAGAATAGGATTTCCAAGAAATAAAATACTACTTCCTAAATTAATCTATTTATTGCAAGACATAAACTGGCCCGGAGCTTGTAAGGCAGTAGAAATATTGAAATCCGGTGATAAAAAAATCCTTGTACCATTGGTTGAGAAAGCTATTATACAGGCCTATAAACACACCGACTATATGTGGATCGGCGGTTTGAAACTTGTTGTAGATGAAACACCCATTTTAAAAGAAGATTTTAGTAATCCTAAAATATATGAATTCCTAAAATATTCGGAAATTTAATTCTTACCTATAATAATTTATTAATAAACCTATTTTAAAGTATTATAAACCTCCAAATTGATATATATATTTATATACTAGTTTGGAGGAATATTGTCATAAATTGTCAATAGTAATACCCGCTCCGGGAATGCTTCACCTACAACGCCTTTAACCAACTGACAGCCTACACAAGCACTGTTGTCTCCTACAATGGCAAAGTAGGTTAATAACCATCAATAGTACCGAAACAGTATACCTACCTGTTGCCAAATCGGATTTGCGTCAATAACGTCACTTTGTCTTGACAGCGACAGCAATATAATTTATACTTACATATAGAAGTTATGTTAACGTACAGGAAATCTCGCCTTTTTCAGAACAAACGACAATCAGACCATAGATATACTATGAATGGAGAAAAATTCAGAGCAGGCTTTGTTACTTCGGTGCAGCTGACGCATATTGGAAATATGCTATTCAATTATCCAATGCTGCAGGTTCAGCAGCACAAGAATTGATGATATATGATGAAAAATTTGGTAAAGCCGCAGAAATATTTTTTAACGAAGTAATAACAATTTTAACAGCAAAGCAGGTGAAAAAATGTATTCTGCTCATTTTACAAAAAAAAGCAATGCAGTTAATATAGTCATAGGAATATTGGTCTGTAATTTTATATGGTTTCTTTTGTTTTTGCTGTACTTTTGTTATAGATTTCCTAATTTCAGTTATCTTATATTAATGATAATTATTATTGCAATATGCATAATGGGAATTGTTTTTGTAAAGATAAGAAGAATGGGATTATATCTAACAAAAAATGAATTATATGAGAAGGGTATGTTCAGATGTACAAAAATTAACATAGATAAAATTGCCGGTATAGTAATAATAAAATCACAATTTGTAAATCATCTGTACGGTTATTATTTAAAGGACTTACATAATGAGTATCAATATAGCGCTGTTTTCGTAGATGAGATAAAACCCGGAATGAAATCGTATTGTAATGGCGATATGAGTTTTCTGATGGAATTCAAAAAATCTACTCTGTGTTATTCCGTTTATGATTCGGAACTTATAGAAAGAATATGTCGCATTAACCCAAAGATACTTGTTATTGATGAACGAACGCTGAATCAAATGACCCAAACCTGACTATGACGGTCTGCACAGAAAGCTAAGCAAAAGTGCCATAAAAAACGGCATAACAAGTGTATCAGATTCAAGCGGCACAAAGAATTACGCCTACAAAAGCAGCAGTCTTGCCGCAAGCGAAGAAACCAACCTTGGCAGCATATCCTACAAAGCAGAGAAATCCTATGACACAGGGGCAATCTCACTCTCGGCAGATATACCAAAAACGGTGCAGTCTATCAGCAGATAAGCTATGCCTATGACCCCAAGGGCAGAATGTATCAGGTTAAAACCTCCGAAGATACAAACGGAACCTTTACAGAAAGGGCAAATTATACATTTGACAATAACGACAACATAACAAAAACTGTCTACGGGAAACAAAATGTATAATACCTACTCCTACAACGCAGGTAACCTTGTCACAGGTATGTCTCTCACAAAGCCCAACGGCACTGTTGACCAAAATCTGTCCTACAGCTATCGGCAGTACGGCCATATGTCGGCTAAAACCGGAACCGTAAACAGTGCCGACCGAGCTATCTTTGGGACATCAGCAATGTCTGTTCTTAGCTAAACGCCAACAAGTCCATAACCGAACGCTTCCGCCGAGGCTATCATATTATCCGCGACAGTTCCTACAACTACTGTTTCCATAACGCCCACGAAGGAGAGATGAAAACTATGTCAAATAAATTTATCTCAAGTAAAATATGTACTATACTTTTTATTATTACAACTTTTTTCCTTACAGGTTGTGCCCATGAATTTACACCAAAACCTTCTGAGGAAAGTACGGAAAAACTATATCTTGCAGCATTAAGCAGCAATGAACAGGCTTTAATTGAAGCAGTAAATGAGGGTGGGGATATAAATAAAGTTGAAACAGAGCTGCTTGGAACAGCTTCGCCCTTGGTTATAAGTTATAAAAACTACCATTCAAAAAGATTTATAAACCGAATTCTGAGCTATGATATAGATCCAGATTTTGTAGATCTTTCAGGAGAAACTGTTTTTTATGAAGTAATAAAAACAGGAGATAAAAATGGATTTTACTCACTGTTGGACAAAGGTGCAGATGTCAATTTTATTGGCAAATCGGGTGATAATTCTATCGAAAAGGCTATAAGGGCAGAGCGATATGATTATATTAAGCCTTTAATAGAGCACGGTGCAGTGGTTACAGAAAGCAACATAAAGGCTATAATTGATCGACTTAAACATTTTACAGTGTTTATGGACAGTGAAATTAAACTGGAGATGATAGAAGCTCTCGACTTGCTCATAAATAACTATACATCAGATTATCCTGACAAAAACCTATATGCTGCATACACCGATAGCTTTACTGATATGAATCGGTGTAAGAATGATATTGTTCTTTATGGGATTACAGCTGAATGCAATAAAAACACATTGAATAAATTTATAGATAAGAATACAGATATAGATTTTCTTGTCCGAGTAGCCGTTATGTCCGGAAATCTTGAAAATGCCAAATATCTCATCGAAAAAGGTGCAAATATACGCTATATTGAAGATAAGGGATATTTTAATGCTCTGAGGTATGCCGTTAAATCGGGAAACTATGAAATGACCGAATATATAATGAGCCTCAATTCCGAGGATATCAATGAATGTGTCCATATTGCCGTGGAGAATAATAATCTTGATATGATTAAACTTCTGGCAGAAAATGGGGCTGATATTAATAATCAGCCTGCTTTTAGTGAGGCAATGCGTAATGGGTATAATGATATTATAGAATATTTTGTTATAAACGGATTTGACGTATCCTCTGAAGACCATAGCAGTTTGGAAAAATATTACATAGAAGCATTCAGATTATGTGATATAGATATGGTTAGGTTAATACATAAATTCAGCAATAAAACGTTGAGTGAAACAGAATTATTGAAAGCTGTAGAAAATAGTGTAGACCAAGGCAGTTTAGAATTATTGTATTATTTGAAGGAGTTGGGTGCAGATTTTACAAAATACTATACCTATGAAGATGGTTCCGGTGAGCGTCCACTTGATATAGCTATTCAAAATGGATATTTGGATATAACTATATTTTTAGTGGAAAACGGTGCAGCTTTGGGATTGCCTGATAAAGAAGATGAGGATTGGATTACAAATTATGTAAAACTAAGCGATGATATATTTATCTATCTTACTGAAAATGGTATTATTGATAAATAGAATTAATGGCAATGTGAGATTTTTCTGTAAATTGACTTTCTATGACAACAGAAAAAATCTCACACTGCCTCTTTTTCGGTTAACTGTTGCCAAGCAGCTTTTCTCGTATTATTATTTTGTTCCATTTAGATCATCTCCTTTTATTATTTTGTGGCAATTAGATTTTAACTCGTTTTGATCCTAAATGGAACTTTTTTGTGTCAATTTATTTTACAACTTACCTTCACTTAAAATTTAATTCAGGGCAAACGCATGAAAATAACATAATAATAACAAAATTTCATACGTTTGTACTGTTCAGATTACCTCTGTTTGCTATAACAAATTTTAAAGCTGTGTTTTGTTTAATTGTTGCTATTTTAAACATTATCTGATATAATGGGGCTGAACATTCAAGGCTTTCGCCTACTCGGCTTCGGAGCGGCCGAGGGGCACAGGCAGGGGACAGGGCGGACGATGTGCGAAAGGGCGGTCTTGCCCGCCCTTTCGCACATCGTCCGCCCTGTCCCCTGCCTGTGCCCCTCGGCGGGTGGGCGTTATTTCATCGGCATCCCGATGAAATAACGCCCACGCAACCCCCATAATTTAAATTGATAGGAGAGAACACTATGTCATTTGACGGCATTATGATAAATGCAGTAATCAGCGAACTTAAAGAAGAAATACTGAATGGGAGAATAGACAAGGTATACCAGCCCGAAAAAGACGATATTGTTCTCCAGATAAGATGCTTCGGAAACGTACGAAGGCTTTTTCTGAGTGCAAATCCCTCAAATCCCCATTTCAATCTTACAGAAAAAAAATATGAAAATCCCCTTTCTCCGCCTCTCTTCTGCATGGTTTTAAGAAAGCATATAGGCGGCGGCAAAATCACAGCCATACATCAGCCGGAGTTTGAGAGAAAAATAGTATTTGAAATAGAATCCCTTAACGAGATGGGCGACTACACAATAAATAAACTCATACTTGAAATTATGGGCAGACATTCAAACCTTATTCTTGTCAATTCCTCTGACGTAATTCTTGAATCCGCAAGACATATAAACTACGAGGTAAGCTCTGTAAGGGAAATTCTTCCGGGAAAGACATACGCCGACCCTCCCGCTCAGAATAAAATAAATCCCCTTACGCTTACAAGGGAAAACCTTTCAGCCTCAGTTGAAAATAATCCCTCAGTCAGAATTCAGCAGATGATATATAAATCATATACAGGCATAAGCCCCTTATCTGCAAGCGAAATATGCACAAGAGCAGGTCTTGACCCCTCGGTAAACACCGACGAGCTGACATCAGGGGATATATCCGCACTGTACGGCGCATTTAAAGCGGTCATCGAAATCATAAAAAGAAATGATTTTTCACCCTGCATATATTTTGACAATGACTCAAAGCCCAAGGAATTTTCCCCCTTTGAGCTTAAAACCTTACAGCCCATGAGGTTCTGTCGTTTTGACGGTTGCTCGGAGATGCTTGAAGCCTTTTACTCAAAAAGGGATTCGGCATTCAGAATAAGTCAGAAAACCCACGACCTGAGAAAGCTCATAACAAACAATATAGAAAGATGTGCCAAAAAGAAAGATATTCATATAAGAACACTTAAAAGCACAGAAAACAGAGAAAAGCACAGGCTGTACGGAGAGCTTCTTATCTCTTATGCCTACACGGTTGAAAACGGAGCGGACAAAGCAACGGTTATAAACTTTTACGACGAAAATCAGCCCGAAATAACCATACCTATGGATCCCGACCTGTCACCGTCAGAAAATGCACAGAAATATTTTAAAAAATACAATAAGGAAAAACGCACCTACGCCGCCCTGCAGACCCTTATAAAAGAAACTGACGATGAGCTTTACTATCTCGAAAGCATACTTTCAGCCATCGAAAGCTGCGAAAGCGAACAGGACATAAAGGAAATAAGAAGAGAGCTTTACGAACAGGGCTATCTGAAAAAAAACAGGGGCTTTGAAAAAAACAAAAAAAGCGTCAGAAAATCTCAGCCAATGCACTATATTTCCTCCGATGGCTTCGATATATATGTGGGAAAAAACAATGTGCAGAATGACGAGCTGACAATGAAAACAGCCTCAAACAGCGACATATGGTTTCACACAAAGCAAATCCCCGGCTCCCATGTTGTTATCTTCACAAACGGCAAGACGCCGCCGGACAGCACAATAAATGAAGCTGCACTGCTTGCGGCATATTACAGCAGAGCACGACAGGGCAGTCTTGTCCCCGTAGATTACACTGCGAAAAAGAATGTCAGAAAGCCAAACGGCGCAAAACCCGGTTTTGTAATATATACCACAAACAGAACCGCCTACGTAACGCCCTCTGATGAGCTTATAAACAAAATAAAACAGGTCTGAAATTAAAGAGCCGCCAGTGTCTAATGGACATTGGCGGCTTTTCAGCGTCGCTAAGAGGATTCGAACCTCCGACCTACCGCTTAGGAGGCGGTCGCTCTATCCTGCTGAGCTATAGCGACTTGCTCTATTCATTATAATAGAGTAATTCCGATTTGTCAATCAAAAAAAACAGCCTGCTCCAAAGGAACAGGCAAAGCTTTTTAAATTTCAAAAAAACTATCGTCTTCGGCTTTTCCGTTGAATACATAATAGCATTTTCCGGAATCAGGCTGATAATAAAGCTCTGCATTAGCAAGATCCTTCATTTTATTACCCTTTTCCTTCCATACTTCTTTAGCTTTTGTTTCGATGCTCTTTACATCGACTTTCTTGCCGTTTAATTCAACAAAAAGATCAACCTTTGCTGCCATCGTGCTGTACCCCCATTGTGGTTTTATCAGTTCAACATTACTTACTGTGGCTGATATTGCACGTCTTTACATAATATGTATATTTGACTAATATCAACCTTTACTAATATAATAATGTTATTTTGCATATTTGTCAAGTTTTTGTTGAAATTCCATCACTTTTTTATGTATTTTTTATTTTCGCTTTTTCCTTTTGTGCATTATGAACAAAATTACTCTCTGCTAAGCTCCATTTTTGATACAGAAACCTCAAAGGCCGTTTTTTCAACGATTTCTCCGTTGTCAATCTTTTTTCGGTATATACGGCTCTGCATACGTCCCTCAAGCTTTATGTTGTCCCCTACTTCAAGCCCTTTTGAAAAAAGCGCATTCCTTTCCCATGCAATCAGCGGGATATAATCCGACTTTCCGTAAGCCCTGTTTACGGCAAGAAGTATATCGGCTATCCTTCTCCCCCTTGGGGTGGTTCTGTATACCGTAGGCTTGCATATAAATCCGTCAAGGCTTACATGATTGGGATTTTCCTTTACCTCCTCTCCGGGAGAAAGAAAATATATTTCCTTTACAAATATACTGAGAATAAGATGATTTTTGTTGTTTTCATAGGTGTTGTAAGACCTTATCTGTCCCCTCGCCCATATGCTACCGCCTTTGCGTATTTTTTCCGGCTCGCTCAGCCTGTCCGAAATAGTGACAGGAAGTATATCCTCAGACTCCGACAGTCTTGGCACTCTCAGAAAAAATGAATAAAAACCCTCTCCGTAAACCTCATGACTGAATACCGGCTCCGTTTCTATTACGCCGGAAACAAATATGTTGTTTGTTTCGCTTATATCCTGAAGCAAATTGATCCCTCCGTAGGTAAAATTTATAATATTCTATTCCGACCGACCTGCAAATAGACTAACCAAACCAAAATTACCTATAAATTATCTAAATAGCTATGCTGCTGTCCGCTCTGACCTCCATAACCGCCTGACTTATGCCCTCGGCTATAACCTCCGACATATCTATGATCCTTGAAAGACGAGTGCTCTGCAATATTTTAATGCCGCTCACGCCATCGCAGTTCACAATACCCGTAATACCTATGTGCCCCGCCTCCGGCAGTCTTTTTGAAAGCGCTGTTCCTGGGTGTATTCCTTCATCGGCAACCGCAATATGCCCTATATGGCTTCCCAACGCCGCATCAACGGCAATAACAAGGGGCTTCCCCCTGCTGCCTATATATTCCAGCGCGCTGTGCAGATTTTTTGCATGGACAGGTCTGTGAATTGTTCCGAAAACCCATACCGCCCCGCTTTTGGATAGCCTGTCCCCCACAAAGGGTCCCAGACTGTCGCCGGTCACCCTGTCCGTTCCTATGCACAGCACGACTATGTGGGTGTGCTCCCTCATCTTCTCGCATATTATGGGCTTAAGCGCATCCTTTACCATTGACGCCGCATTCTTTTCATAAGAATCTATATAAAAGGTCATATTTGTCCTCCCGTATATCTTTAGTCAATCATATTTTGCCTGCTTATAATAAAATTATTCTCCCGCAGTTGATAAAAGAACGATATTATGATATAATGATAAAAAAATCAAGCTGGTGAAAATATGATCAATTATATAAAAGGCAGGCTCACCTATAAAGGCTCTGACTTCATAGTCGTTGAAAACAACGGCATAGGCTATAAGATATTTGTTTCAAAAAATATACTTGCCTCACTTGGCTATGGCGAGGTTCAGATATATACATATATGAACGTATCGGAAAACGATATTTCTCTCTACGGCTTTTCCACCTCCGAAGAGCTTAATCTGTTCTTCAAACTCATCACGGTTTCGGGCGTAGGTCCAAAATCCGCCATAGGGCTTTTAAGCACGCTGTCCCCCTCGGATATTATATTTGCCATAATATCCGAAGATGTCAAGGCTCTTCTGGCAGGTCAGGGAATAGGCAAAAAAACCGCTCAGCGAATCATTCTTGAGCTAAAAGATAAAATATCCGGCGACAGCGCCTTTGCAAATACGTCCGCCGCCTCCGACATCGTTTCAGCCGCCTCCTCAGCCGGCGAAGCAGGAGACGCCATAGAAGCCCTTACAGCTCTGGGCTTTACAAGAAGCGAAGCGACTAAGGCTGTTTCGGCAGTATATACAAGCGGTATGACAACGGAAGAAACATTAAAAGCAAGTCTAAAGGCATTATCAAAATAAGGAGATATCATGGACAGACTAATAAACTCAGCCTTCAGATCTGAAGATAAGCTTCTTGAGCCTAAGCTGCGCCCACAGACGCTTAACGCATATATAGGTCAGACAAAGGTTAAGGAAACCCTCAGAATTTATATAGAAGCCGCAAAAAAAAGGGGCGAACCCTTAGACCACGTTTTGCTCTACGGACCTCCCGGACTTGGCAAAACAACTCTTTCAAACATAATTGCCTTTGAAATGAAATCAAATATAAAAACCACCTCCGGCCCCGCTATTGAGCGACCGGGGGATATGGCGGCAATACTCAACGGACTTTCGGAAGGCGATATACTTTTCATAGACGAAATACACCGTCTTAACCGTATGGTAGAGGAGGTTTTATATCCCGCAATGGAGGACTTCGTTCTTGATATAGTTATAGGCAAGGGAGCCGCCGCAAAAAGCATAAGAATGGAGCTGCCTAAATTCACACTGGTAGGAGCAACCACAAGAGCCGGACTTCTCACAGCCCCTCTGAGGGATCGCTTCGGCGTAATAAGCCGTCTGGAGCTTTATCAGCCGTCAGAGCTTAAAGCCATTGTGGAACGCTCCGCAAAGGTCCTTAACACAACACTTTCAGAGGACGGCGCTCTCGAAATAGCAAAACGCTCACGGGGAACTCCCAGAATCGCCAACAGGCTTTTAAGGCGAATAAGGGACTTTGCCGACGTAAAATACAACGGAGTTATAACAAAAGAGGTTGCGGACGAGGTTCTTGAAATACTTGATGTGGATAAATCAGGACTTGACGCCAATGACAAACGTATGCTTATGACAATTATAGATAAATTCGGGGGCGGTCCCGTGGGGCTTGATACCCTTGCAGTATCCATAGGCGAAGAAAGCGACACAATCGAGGACGTTTATGAGCCATACCTCATACAACAGGGCTTTATAAAGCGCACGCCAAAGGGACGTGTGGTCACTCCCACGGCATACCGCCATTTCGGCATACCCATTCTCGGCTGAAACCATTTTTCGGCTCAGCCGTATAATTATTCCCTTTCGGTCAAATAATATAAGTATGGCAAAACGATTTTTTATTTACGGATTTGTGGGAACTCTGCTCGAAACACTATGGACGGGACTTAATTCAATGCTTGAGGGAGATCATATGCTTATCACCCATACATCGCTCTGGATGATAATAATATACGGACTTATGGCATTCAACGAGCCTGTTTTCAGAACCCTTGCAAATAAGCCCCTCCTCATACGTGGTACAGCCTACACGCTGCTCATATTCTCAGCCGAATACCTCAGCGGTCACATATTGAGAATATTCAATGCCTGCCCGTGGGACTATTCCGCAGCCGCCCTCAGCATAAACGGACTTGTAAAACCAAGCTACGCTCCCCTGTGGTTCGGCGCAGGCATTCTCTACGAAAAGCTGTTCTTCATTCTGAGCAGACAAAACAGACGTCACCCCTCAAAAACAGGTGCATAGGAAAAATATGCCTTTCCTCAGCACCTGTTTTTTGTATAAAAATATAGCCTGTGATTATAATAAAGGGTATAAATGTAAATCAGAGAGGTAAGGTGTATGAAAAGAAAATTTTATATTTCCGCCCTGATAGGTCTTTTAACAGGGGCTGCAAACGGTTTGTTCGGCGCAGGCGGCGGAACAATACTCGTACCCTGTATGGAGCGTTTTCTTAACATAAAGCCCCAAAAAGCCCACGCAAGCGCCATAGCCGTTATACTGCCCCTTTCGGTAATAAGCGCCGTTTTTTATATTCTGAAGGGAAGCATACTGCCCGACTGTGTCGTACTGACAAGTCTTGGAGGAATTATAGGCGGCTTCATAGGCGCAAGACTGCTTAATAAATTCACAGGGAAATGGCTCCATCGCATTTTCGGAGCATTTATGATAATGGCGGCGGTGAGAATGATATTATGATATGGCTTGTTTTGACAGGGGCTGCGGCAGGCATAATAAGCGGCATGGGCATAGGCGGCGGAACCGTCCTCATACCCGCCCTGGTATTTCTTTTCGGAACAGATCAGTTAAGCGCACAGGGCGTCAACCTTATTTACTTCATTCCAACGGCAATAATAGCCCTTTTCACCCACGCAAAAAATAAAAATATAGAAACAAAAATATTAAAGCCCCTTATACTTTTCGGCATAATAGGCGCATTTGTGGGAAGTATGACAGCCCTGTCCCTGAAACCGACCCTCCTTAAAAAAATTTTCGCCTCATTCCTGCTGATAATGGGCGTAACCGAAATAACAAAAAAATGATTTTAATAAAAGTCTAATCGCATATTAATTTTTTTTTAATATTAAGCGACTACAATTGAAAATGTTGTAGGAACTCCCCATCAACCTACAACCGATCAATTATACTTGATTGATCCTCTTTTTTTCATAATAAAAGTCGCTTCTCCCCAAACCGAAGCGACTTTTCCTCTTTTTTTGCAAATTAAAATGCGGCAATTCCAAAGAACGCCGCATCATATTATTCCTGAGGTCCTAAGTATTTTGAAGAACCAAATCCGAGGATAGGATAGAATACAAAGGGGATTATCAGTAAACCGATTGTAAATCCTATGCCACATCCGAATGCCTTGGCAAGCTTATAGCTCATAATAACATTAAGCACAAACAGAGCTATTCCTGCCAGACCGCATAAAATAGAAGCTATGCTGCCGCCCACAAACGATAAAACCATATATACTATAAACAGAACCAAATAAGCCCAGAAAACTTCCGGCTTCCAACTGATTTTGAATATATTATATATGTTGTAATAAGGAATTACGGACTTCCAGCCTTCTACTCCGGCTTTTGTAAAAACCTTCCAAAGACCAATAACATACAGAACATAAACTGCAATGCACAACAGCAAAAATACAACAAAATATCCAACAATAACAGCCATTAAAGCAGATGTATCACTCATTAACTTACACCTCCTTTCGTAAAATACAGAATTGTAAATCCGATTCTGTTAATTTTATTATATCATCTTGTCCCATAAATTTCAATATATTTTTTATTTTTTAATGCAACTTGCCCTATTCCGTTAAATTCTCAAGGTTAATTACACTCCGTAAACTTTTATGACTTACAGAATAAGGAGCAGGCGAAATTTGAGGTTTTATAGGTTGACAAGAAATATAATCCTATGTTACTATATAAATATGCAGAGTTTGTACAAAATCTTTAATAGAGATAAAATAACAAACTTCAAATAATTCAAAGAGGTTCAGAATATGAAATTCAAAAAAACTGTTGGACTTATGCTGTCGGCTTTAATGGTTCTGCAATGTTCCCCCTATATAGCTTATTCAGAAGAGGCTGCTCTGACCGCCAGTGATAATGTGAGCTATTTATCGGAAAGTACAGATGTAAATGAAGCTTCTTATGAGGTTACCGGCGGAAAAATATATTTTGATAAAGCATCAGGAACAATAACCGGTGCTGACAAATCCGTTACCGCCGCCGTTATACCTGAAGAAATAGACGGCGTTCCCGTCACCTCCATAGGCGACAACGCATTTTATCAGCATACAAATCTCAAAAGCATAACTTTACCCAAAAATGTTAAAAGTCTGGGACAGAGGGCATTCTACTACTGCTCATCATTAAGAGAAATATCTATCCCCGAAGGCGTAACAAAAATACCCTATGCCGCTTTCGTCGATTGTTCTGTTCTTGAAAAAGTTTCTCTGCCCTCAGGGCTTAAGGAAATTGACGACTGGGCATTTTACGGCTGCAAAAACATTACAAGCCTTACTATACCCGCAGGCGTTGAAAGAATAGGTGTACTTTCATTTAATATGTGTTCCAAACTGCCTTCGGTCGATATACCAAAGAGTATAGATAAAATAGAATACGGCTCATTTTTCGGATGCAGCAGTCTTACCAATATTGTTCTTCATGATGGAATAAGAGAAATAGATGATGACGCTTTCGGAATGTGCAGCTCCCTTAAAAGCATAGATATTCCCGATGGCATCAACCGTATAGGTGAAAGAACCTTCGCCGAATGCTCTGATCTTGAAAGAATAAATCTGCCCGAGTCGATTAGTGAAATAGGTTTATATGCCTTTGTTTCCTGCGTAAAGCTGGAAAACATAAATCTTCCCAAAAATCTGAATAAAATTGACGATGGAGCATTTGCAGATTGTAAAAGTCTTACAAAGCTTGTAATTCCCGAAGGAGTAACCGCCATAGAGCCGGTTACTTTCGCACAGTGTACAGGACTTAAAGAGATTATACTTCCTCAAAGCATAAAGTCGATTGGCTTCGGCGCTTTTGCAAATTGTTCCGGTCTTACAGAATTTATTATTCCCGATGGAACAGAGGCAATCGAGAGCTGGACCTTTGAGGGCTGCAGCGAGCTAACAAACATAACAATTCCCGATTCCGTCAAGAAAATAGATGAGAACGCTTTCAAGGATTGTACAAAGCTTGAAGAAATAACCGTTCCCGCTTCGGTAAATTCCATAGATAAAAGCGCATTTAAAGGCTCAGGTGTAAAAAAGATAACCTGTCAGAAAGGCAGTGCCATAGATAGGGCTGACCTTTTCATTGAAGGAGCAGAATTTTTCTATACGGAAGAAGAACCTTCGGAGGACACCACTTCTTCAGAAAACACAACCGAAAATTCCTCTGAAAGTATGACTGAAACCTCTTCCGATAGCGCGACTGAAGAGTCTTCCGATGAGTCAACCGAAAATACTTCCGATAGTGCAACTGAAGATACTTCAGATGAAACCGAAAATACTTCCGATGCTGCAACTGAAGAGTCTTCCGATGAGTCAACCGAAAATACCTCCGATAGTGCAACTGAAAATACTTCCGATGAAACCGAAAGCGCAACGGAAAGCTCTGAAGCTGTCGGAAAGGCAGGAGATTTGGACGGAGATAATAAAATAACAAGCAATGACGCTGCAAAGGCATACATTCTGTCAACGTCAACTGACTATTATGATAAGAAAGCCGATGTGGACGGAGATGGGCAAATAACACCCAATGACGGCGCGGAAATTATGAGGAAGGTGCTCAGGGCGGCTTATAAGTTCCCTGTGGAGGCGGCGTCCTGATTGATACCAATTATTGCAAACTAAGCTAAAATATATGTCCTTCGCCAATAGACGGAGGACATTTTTTATTTCATTATTTTATACAGCAAAAAAACTTCCGAGAGTATGACAGATAATTTTTCCGATGATTCAGCCGAAAAATGTGGGCATAGACGGCAAAATAACTCCCTATGACGGTGTGGATATTATGAAGATGGTGTTTAGGGCGGCTATATGCTTTCTAAGGGAACTGCGTCCTGATTGATACTAATTATTGCAAACTGAGCTAAAATATATATGTCCTTCGCCAATAGACGGAGGACATTTTTTATTTCATTATTTTATACAACAAAAAACTTCCGGAAGTATGACAGATAATTTTTCCGATGATTCAGCCGAAAAATGTGGGCAGATACGGCAAAATAACTCCTAATGACGGTGTGGATATTATGAAGATGGTGTTTAGGGCGGCTATATGTTTTATTTTTGCAAGCTTATTAAAAATATATATGTCCTTCACCAATAGACGAAGGACATTTTTTGTTCTCATTTTTTTATACAACAAAAAAAGACTTAATCCTTTATGGAAAAAGTCCTCATAATTAGCAGGGGCGGAAGGAATCGAACCCTCGCCAAAGGTTTTGGAGACCCCTATCATACCATTAGACCACGCCCCTATGAACCAATATACTGAATAACTAAACACGGTGTGTGAACACCCTGATAACTATTATCACATTTGTGTTGCTTCTTTGCTTCGATCTGTAAGATCAAGCCCTCGACCTATTAGTACAGGTCAGCTGAATGCGTTGCCGCACTTACACCTCC
>CANQXR010000054.1 GCA_947627855.1 uncultured Clostridia bacterium | reverse complement strand
CTTGCTGAGAATTGCTATTGGACAATTGTGGTATTTAGTCTGGCTCATGAGATAGCACATGCATATTTGGCATCTGCTGGAAAAAAATATGCCGGAAAACATCCTGAAAAGGAAGAATATGATGCCGATATGATAGCTTACCATATTGTATTGAAGATTATAATGGATGAAAAGACTTCAGATTCTATTTTTGAAGAATATACTTATCTGGCGCCGATGATGTATATGGACTTTTTTGATCTGTATTATTATACTGACAGGGTATTGTATAAGACAGTTTTCCATGATTCACAGCATCCAATGCCTATAAAGCGAAAAAATCGATTATTTGCGGTTGTTGACAAAGATGATTATGAATTTGATACCGTAGATGGAAACAATTTGTACAACAGTTTTCTTGATGTATATGATGAATTTAAAACCCAGCTTCTTATAAAAATGCAGATGGGAAAGCTGGATAAAGTTTTGTGGACGGAAAAAAGAGAACTTATGAGGAGGGGATTTGAGAATGAACAGAAAAGAAGCAATTATATATAATGAAAATCTGAAAAAGGAAATTAGAACAGGCTGCATTGAAGTGCGGTTTAGAGAAATCTGTTGGCGATTACATAGTTGACAATTTTATTACCGTGTTGCCGGAAGATGCAAGAAAGGGAATGACTTTCTTGGGGAAAAAATCTGTGTCTTACAAGGCGGACAATATAAAAATGGATTTTAAGAAAGCGGTAGTAGCAGGAATGGTTTTTGTATCAGCTATAAATAAGCCTGAAAGCTTATTCAATTATATCCAATTACTAATTATCTCAGCATTTTTTGTTGGAAAATCCATAAGCTGGGAGTTAAGCAGACTGGAGTCTTATGTTGTGTATTTACTGCATGAAAAAGGCGCATATGATATCGGTGTTGAAGAAGAACGATTTATAACTGAATTGCAGGAATGGTATCATCAGAAGGAAGGAGATGTTATTGGGCGGAAAGAGATTGTTGATGCCATAAATACTTTGTATGTGGTAAAAACGATAGATTTTGACAGCGGAAATATTTATCTGAAAGAACATGTATGGGGAAAGGTTTAACATGGAAGGAATGGAAAAACTTGTAACGTTATTATGGGGTTATGAGCAGATGACGACTTATCGGTTATAAAACTGATTTGACAAAGCAGATAAATGAAATTGATAAGACAAAACAGATTGTAATATCAAATAAGGAGTTTTTCCAGATGGGAAAATTCAGAAAACCTTAAAAACTATTCTTGTTATGTTCCGATAGTCAGATATTTAGTACACTTTCGGACGGATAATACAGACATTGAGGAGAGAAATAAATGAATGAAAATATAGTAAATAAAAGCTGTTTTATGTTAATGAAATTTGGTTCTGCAGAGAATCTGAAAAAACTTCAGTCTGGTCAGCTTTATATGAAAAATTTAAAATACTATGTAGATTTAGAAACAAAAACAACTAATAATTATATAGGTGACAAATATGATGGACATTTTGTAATTCAAAATGCTGATATTTCACTTTATACAATTGATACACATGAACTGATCGCCAAATTTAATAATGCAAAATTTTCTATGGAATTCGGATTTCTGGAATATCCTGTATTTTGTATGTTCAAACTTGACCATAGAAATTATGTAAGTGAATATTTTAATGGATATAACTTTACTGTCACAAGTAAATTTACAGAAGAACAAATATCTAAGATGGCTAATTTTGGTGATTCGGTTTTGATTATTAAAGATAGTGGTGAATTCATTAAAAGAATAAACAATGGGCTTACAGATGCCGGTTATAAATTTGTAAGTGATGATGTTCAATATTATGGTCTTAACAACTCGGAATATTTTGAACAAGTAAAGAATAATGATTTAACAACTGCGTTCTGGAAAAATGAAAAATATTCATATCAACAGGAGTATAGACTATTAGTGCTTAATTGCGTTGATGATTATCTGTCTATAGATATCGGAGATATTAGTGACATTACAGTGCTGCTTGAAACAGAAAAATTGCTTAAAATGATTATTGTTTATCAAAACAGAAAATTCAATAAACAAGTATTATGAGGAGGTTATTAAATTTCTGCTTAACCGCTCTTTTTAGCCTGTAGTATAAAAGCGGTCGATAGGATCTTCATTTACACTTGACTTACTAAGGCTTTTGCATCCCGTAAGTTTTGCTTGCGGCAAATCGCATATTATCAAAAGCCTCAGCGGGAACGGAGCTTTTTTATTATGTTATTCGGTATTTTAAATGTCATTTACAGAACCCCTCCCAAATGACAACCTTAGTCAGGAGGGGTTGCTGTTATAATGAAATATAAGAATATAAGAAAGTAAACTTTCAGATGACAATAGGCTGTTTTATCGGCTTATTCATCTGAAATAACTTCCGCTATGGACATATTTTTTATTCGTTTTGAGGGTGCATATACTGCGACTGCTGAGGCGGCAATAACAAAGGCTACAATTACGATTACGGCTGAAATCGGCAGTTCCCAAGGCTCACCGAAATAGGCAGTTATAAAGCTTTCATAAAATTTTTTGTGAATAGGCAGTCCTGCCGCAAGACCACAGAAAAGTCCGCATAATGTGTAGGTCATTGTTTCGGCGCTTATCATTTTTGTAAGCTGACCTGCGCTCATACCTACACTGCGCATTGCCCCGTATTGTTTTATTCGTGCTGATACACTCATGGAAATACTGTTTATTATGTTGAATATAGAGATGAGGGCTATAATGGCTAAAAAGCCGTATACCAGCAGGGTAAACGCCAAGTAGGTAGACACAATCTCCCGATTGCTTTCACGCCTATCGGAGAGAAGAAAGCCCTTTGATTCCGCTTCGCTGCGAATAGCCTGAATGTCGCTACCCTTTGCGTTTTTGTCAAGCTGAATGTCAACAACGGCATATCCCGTTTCACCTGTCAGTCGCCTGAATATTTCTTCCGTGCTGATTATCGTCGGGTTTCCGCTGCCGCCTATGGGACTGTCACTGAGTACACAGGCGATTTCAAGGGTTTCGCCGTTTATACTGATTTTATCGCCTTTTTCAAGGGGGTTGTCCTTATCGTAGACAGTCATAACACAGTCGTTATCCTTATATGTGCGCTCCAGTCCTGTTTTATCCTTCGTCCAATTTTCCTCATCTGCCCAATTAAACTGCTGTGTGTCCAAGGAAACAAGGTCTGCTGCCGTCACACCTTTGTCAGAGTTTATAGGGAAAGACCCTTTGAAGCTGCGCCCGAAAACTTGTTTTACGCCTGTCATAGAGCCGATTTTATTTGTCATCTCCTGCGTGATTGTGCATGAAAGCTCCTCACTTGCTATAGAAAGATCCGGTGTATGGGGCTGAAGACCGTTAAGGGCATGATGTGTCCAGTCGTGAATGGCTGAAAATCCAAAAAAAAGAATAATACTGAAGGCGAAGGAGCCTGTCATAAGCAGCAGATTCTTTTTGGAGCTTAAGGCGTGACTTACGCCGAGGGCTGTTTCTATTTTCATCAGACTGCCCTTTGCTCCACGTCTGACTTTTGCATTTTGACTGTCTGATACAGCCTCAATAGGGGACAGCCTTGCCGCACGCTTTGCGGGAGAACGGGCGGCTATAAGAACAGTTACGACACCGAGCAAAACTCCGCATATAATGCCTACGGCGC
Organism: uncultured Clostridia bacterium; assembly: GCA_947627855.1. Taxonomy (GTDB): domain Bacteria; phylum Bacillota; class Clostridia; order Lachnospirales; family CAG-274; genus JAJQCI01. The sequence continues at coordinate 12,030 of CANQXR010000054.1, read as the reverse complement.
TTATTCCGAAAAGAGGAATTTCGGAAAATTCACCGCCTATGCCAAACTTCAGTACGGCGCATAGGAGCCAGCTTGTTATAACTCCCAGACCTACCCCTGTCGGAACGGCTGTTTTGCACCAATAGAGCGCTTCAAGACGTACGAATTTTATAATCTGCCCTTTGCCTGCGCCCATACAGCGGAGCATACCGAAAAATTTTGTGCGACCAACAATATTGCTGTTCATACTGCTTGAAATCATAAGCACACCCGCTGTAAGTATCAGCAGGAACAGGAATGCGGCGGTAGTGTACATTCCCTGAACCACATTATTTTCGCTAAAGCCGGTCAGACCTATCATTACAAGGTTTTCGCTTATGTTATCCTCTGTGAGACTGAAATTTTCCTTGATTTCGTTAATCGCCTTTCGGACATTAATATATTTTTTAAAACGATAGTAATATGATGTATCGGGGGCTTTGTTGTTTGAAATACGCACCTTTTCAAAAGCAGCCTTATTTACACAAATAATGAATGCGTCATATCTTGCGGCGGAACCGTCGTCTCTGAAAAAGCCGGATATTATATATTCAAAGTTTCCTGATGGAGTAGTCAGCCTGACCTTGTCTCCTGTTTCGATGCCCATAATATTTTTTGCGTTTTCTGAAATAACCGCTTCGTTTTCATTCTTGGGAGCTTCGCCCTCAGTCAGATAGTCAAATATATCTGTGAGAAAGGCTTTGTCCGTTTTGGCGATTGCTACCTTTTTGCCGCCTATATAAAAGTTTTCATTTATTTTGTAATTTATTGCTTCATATTCTGAAAAAGCGGCAATATCGGAGTGAGCAGCAAATTCTTGGGCTGTTTCAGCAGAAATACCGTTTAGCATTATATGCCAGTTTCCGTGCTTGTGCCTTGCGTTTGTCTCTTCCATACGGACACCCATATCAGCCATAGAAAAAACAGCGGTTACAAGAAAAACCGCAAGCACGATACAAAGAATTGTCATTCGGTTCTGTCTTTTTTTCACCTTTGCCGAAATCGGTATAAGAGAGAGATAGCTTTTCATTCTCTGCACCTCCCGAAATCGGTAAGCACTCCGTCAGACACCTGCAAAACCCTGTCAGCTGCCTGAGAAATAGCCCTGTTGTGTGTAATCATTATAATTGTCTGCTCATATTTTTTTGATGCTTCTTTTAACAGGCTTATGACCTCGCTGCTGTTTTGTGTATCGAGGTTGCCTGTAGGCTCGTCCGCAAGTATAAGAGAAGGACGTGTAATAAGGGCGCGACCTATCGCCGTTCTTTGCTGCTGTCCGCCCGATAATTGGCTCGGCAAATGGCCGCGGCGCTCCTTAAGCCCCAGTACTATCAATAATTCTTCCAGATAACCCTTGTCCGGCTTTCGATAGTCAAGCAGAACGGGAAATATAATGTTCTGCTCAACTGTTAGCTCGGGAATAAGATTAAATGACTGAAAAATAAAGCCTATATTTCTGCGGCGAAATATTGTCAGCTTACTTTCTTTCATTACAGATATATCCTGACCGTCAATGTATACCTTTCCGCCTGTGGGCATATCCAGACCGCCTATAATGTTAAGCAGGGTGGATTTTCCGCTGCCAGACTCGCCGACTACCGCTACAAATTCTCCTTTCGGAACGCCGAAGGTAACGTTTTTAAGAGCCTTCACAGCCGCCTCACCGCTGCCGTAGGTTTTTGAAATGCCATGCACTTCCAATAAATTCATATGAAACACCTCTTTCTGTTATTTGTTAATAACAGAATAGCACACAAATATTACTCTGACCCTACAGCAAGCCTACAATTTTGTAGGAATAGGAAAATTTATAATGAATACACTCCCTTTTCCGACTTCACTGTCCACCTCGATACTGCCGCTATGCTCTTCTATTATAGCCTTTGCAAGGGGCAGACCAAGCCCTATACCTTGTGTGTCCTTTGAAAAGCGGCTTCTGTAGAAACGCTTGAAAATATGGTATATGTCCTCAGGATGAATGCCTTTTCCGTTATCCTTGACTGTAATCTGTACCTCAGAGGGGAGGTACTTCCACTCAATATATATCTGCCCCTCCGCTTCTGTATGGTCAAGGGCGTTTTTGACTATATTTTCTATTGCCTGAATAAACCAGCTCCTGTCGCAGGGCAGAGTGATATTTTTATCTCCCTTAAGATGAATTTGTTTGTTTTCCCGCTTTGCCCGAAATCTGAAATGTTCCTCTATGTCCTTCATTATTTCATATATGTTTTCCGGCTTTTTTTCCATCTGTATGGTTCCCGAATCCAGCTTTGTTATTTTAAGAAGGCTCTGTACCAATGCTTCGATACGCTCCAGTTCTTTTTCAGTAAGGGCTGTAAATTCCTGTGCTTGGGGTATGCCTTGGGTTTCGGTCTGCAAAATGCCATTGTATACATTGAGGGCGGCAAGGGGCGTTTTGAGCTGATGAGATATGTCGGATATGGTATTTCTGAGGAACTCCTTTGACCTGTACTCATTTTCCGCATGGGCATTCAGAATTGACGCCAAGGTGTTTACTGTATGAAAAAGCCTGTAAAGCGCTCCCTCTTCGCAGCACTCAATACGTACATTTCTGCTGCCCGAAATATATTCTGTGATTTGTTTTTCGGCTTTTTCGATAATTTTATTCTGGTTACTCAGATATATATACAAAGCTATGGTTATCACCATAAATCCGGCAAGGGCAGAAATAAAAACAAAAACCGACGGGCAGGGGACTTTAAATAAAAATAAAAGCAGCAAAATAAGTGTAAATATAAAAATATCAAAGAACATTATCAAAAAAAGAGTTTTAATCCTTTTGTCGGCAAATATTTTCATAATTCACCTCTTAGCGTATTCCACTTATAACCCATTCGGCGTATCGTCTGTATAATTTTGGGGCTGCTTGGGTCGTTTTCTATTTTTTTGCGCAAACGGCGTATGTATACTGTAAGACTGCTGTTGTCAATGAAGTTTTCGTCACAGTCCCAGAGCCTTCCCAATATCTGTTCCGATGTTAAAACTATATCGGGGTTTTCCATAAACATACATAATAGCTTGTATTCTCCTGCCGTCAGGTATATTTTTTCTCCGCTTTTATATACCTCGCCCTTTAAAAGCTTTACGGTTATGCCGTTGGAGCAAAGCTCTGTATCTGAGGAATTAAAATTATTGCTTCTGCGAAGAACAGCGTTAATTTTAGATAAGAACACAGCCAATTTAAACGGCTTTGTTATATAGTCATCTCCCCCTATGTCAAGCCCCATTATAATATCCGTTTCCTCATCTGCCGCCGTAAGAAAAATAACAGGCACATTTGAAGATTTGCGGATTTTCCTGCAAATATCAAAGCCGTTTCCGTCAGGAAGTGATACGTCAAGTATAACCATATCATATTTTTCTCTTTCAAACAATCTGTCCGCTTCAAGACCTGTCCTTGCAACATCAAGCCCATAGCCCTCCTTTTTTATGGCATAGGACAGTCCGTTTATAAGACTTAAATCATCTTCTATAAGCAGTAATTTTTTCATTGTAAACACCTCATACAGCTTTAGTCAAGGATATTATATATTCAGCGTAAAGCCTTGTCAACGAGGTTGTTTTATTATTGATAAAAAATTTATGTTGAAGGTCAAATGATTGGTTACACTTTACTGACAAGATTAGTTGTCAGGGTTAGGGGAAAGATTTTTTAATAAATTACTACCCGACTTTGACAACGGCAAACTCTCGTAATATAATTGATATCCTGCTTTCAGCATAACCTGATGAAAGCCCTTATCCAGCCATTATATATTAAAACATTACACCCAGATACTTTGAAACCACTTCATTCGGGCTTTGCATATTGAGGCACGTTTTTATATATGTATTAGATTTCTTTTGATAAACAGCGAGCTGTTTCCTTCCATCTTCCAAATTATACATTTTCAGCTTGCTATAAAACCTTTCCTCGTCCTGTCTGTTCTGACGTTCTACTTTGCCATTATGCCGAGGGGTCGCTATTCGTATTCTTTGATATTCGATACCAAGCTTTTCTAACGCACCCTCAAATAATGTCTTATGCTTTGCTTTTACGACCAATAACGCATTGGTAAACTCAGGACCGTTATCTGTTTGTATTCTCAATATAGGAAACGGAGCTGCCTTTATGAGGCTTAGCAGAAACTGATATGAACTGTATGTGTTGTGTTCATCATACATCTGCCTGAAAGTCCACCTGCTGCATTCATCAATGGCAACATAAACATAATATTTCCGACCATCAACAGTACACCTACTTGGTACATATTTTACGTCAATTTGGACCTTTTGTCCAATATATTCTGCCCTTTTATATGGTTTAGGTTTCCTTTTTGCCTTTTTCTTCTTTACAGTCTTGACTTTTAGCCTGCTGACAAACTTCCTGAAGCTGTCATAACTGCGAGTGTATCCATATCGTTCTTTCATTTCCTGATATGCCAGTATTACATCTCTCCATTAACGGAATAAGTGAAATACCAATAAATATTAATAGAAATTTCACTTGTTCTATATATGTTTTTTCATAAGCCTTTTTATTAGTTTTATCTTTTTGTCCGTATGCGACTTTCGGAGATGATGTGGTCTGTGGCTCCTGTCTTCAAGACTTTTAATTGTTCCATCATACCGTTTCATCCATTATAGGGACAAAAAAGTTTCCAAATATAAACCTTAGAGACTTTTTTGTCCCTCTATATAGTCTTCCGACTCACTCTGAACCTTAAAGATGTTTCTGTTACTGTATGTTCCTCTAAATATTTAATTATCCGTTGACGAAAGCTCTTAAATTGTGCTAACATAGTATTGCAAGATTCTCCTTTCTTGATATTTTTGGGTTTGGTTACTTCAATTATATCACAAAAAAGTTGAATCTTGTTTTTTTATTTTTCAGTGTTACCTATCTATTGTCCCTTAACAGTTTTTAAAGTGATTTATCTACAAATTTTTTTAATATATTATATAAAACAGCACCAAATGTAAATATCTGACTGTAATTGCGAAAAAATACTTATTGAGTATTAGATAATTTGAGACTTTTAAGAATAAATTCTATGCTGAAATCTTTATTTTAGAAAAATTATAAATTGAATAAACTTTGTATCAATAATAGATATAAACTAAACAAGCAGCAATATAAATATCACTGCTTGTTTATCATGAATTGTATTATTTTACTTTATAAATAGCAGTTTTTGTTTCAACGTCCCAGTCAACCTTCACGCCAAGGGCAGTGCCTAATGCCCTGAAGGGTATGTACATACGGCTGTCTTTGATTTCTGCTTTTACACCGTTTTCCATAAGCTGAGATTTACCGTCAATAATCATATATGGACTTCCTGACGTAAACTTAATCACCTTATTGTTTACTGTGATTGTTGCTGTCTTTGTGGCAGTGTCCCAAGAGATAAGCTTGCTCGTGTCGGCATTTGCAACGTTTTCACCAAGAAGTGCAACGGATACAAACCTCAAAGGAACAAGTGCAGAGCTTGAGCTTGCCTGTATGTAAGGAGCAGCATCGATTGTATAGGTTTTATCTCCTATGGTCACATTTTTGCTTTCCATAGTTATTTTTACATCATCTTTTATGGGAGCTGAGGCTGGTGCTTCGGTTTGTTTTTCAGGAACATTTTCCGTTGTTGTTTCGGTTTTTGTCTCTGAAGTGACAGCTTTTGATGATGCTGTTGTGGTTTTTCTTCCACTTCCCCCACTGCTGCTTCCGCCGCCGCTGCCTCCTTGACCGCCTGAAGATGAAGGTCTTGATGTAGTTGGTTCAGAAGCGCTGTCGGTTGAAGTCTGAGGATTGCTTTCGGCTTCTGAAGTAGTATTTTCAGAAACGGTTTCTGTGGGTTCTTCGGAAGAAGCTTCGGACGAAATTGTAGTTGATGTTTCGGTTGTTGATTCGGAAGACGCTTCAGACGATGTCTGAGTTGTTGTTTCTGAAGTAAGGTCTTCAGAGGTAGTTGTTTCTGAAGTAAGGTCTTCGGAGGTAGTTGTTTCTGAAGTAACGACTTCGGAGGTAGTTGTTTCTGAAGTAAGGTCTTCGGAGGTAGTTGTTTCTGAAGTAAGGTCTTCAGAGGTAGTTGTTTCTGAAGTAACGACTTCAGAGGTAGTTGTTTCTGAAGTAACGACTTCGGAGGTAGTTGTTTCAGATGTTACGGCTTCTGATGTAGTAGTTTCGGTTGACTGTCCTTTATTTGTGATTGTGACAGTTACGCTGTCGCCTTCGCTGGACAGCTCTTCGCCTTCTCCTGTGGAATTTATATTATCACCTTCTGTGGGGGTAAGTACAAATTCAACACTGCCTTCGGCATCTTCAAGCACGTTGAAGGTTATTACTACAATTTCGCCCGTATCCGTCTTGTTGGAAAAATCAAGGGGATTTGAATATGACATTTTGAGCTGATTTCTTTCAGCAGGGTCTATTTTGGGGTCTTCCAGAACTCCGCACATAATTCCGGGACCGTATATAGTGTCTTTTTCATAGCCTTTTTCAGGTACAACCTTTGTGTTGTCGTAGTCTATTGTAAAACCAAAGCCCCAAAGTCCGGGATTGCTGTCTATTGAAACAGCCAGCTTAAGCTGACTTCCTGCCTTTGCCGTTGTGCTTTCCGGGGTCATCGTGAATTTAAGTACAGTGTCTGCTGCATTTGCAGTAGTACAAATTGAAAACATAAGCACTAAAGCCAGTAAAAGGCTAAGTCCTTTTTTATATTTTTTCATTAAAAAAATCCTCCTATTCTAATGTTACGTCATATCCTGCAAGGAATTGCTTTATACGGAGAAGGTCACGGTTGTTTATAACACCATCGTCTACTACGTCTGCCGCATACTGTTCTTCCTCTGTCAGTTCTGAGCCGTAGCCTGAAATTATTCTTCTGAGCATAAGCACGTCTGTGTTTGCCACTCTTGAGTCTCCCGACATATCACCCTTTTTGACATATTTGATTGTCATTTTACCATTGTCAATTCTGGGGTTTATATCCTGATAGTCAAAGTTTACTATATCATCAGAATTATAATTTATGGTAAGCTCCGTTTCGCCTGATTGCTGTCCCTTTGTAACCATAAATCTTACAGTAAAGAGTACTCCGTCGCCATGCACATCTCCCATATTATCCCACTGGAATCTTATGGGATTTGAAGTAATGTTCTGATCCATATTAGAAATTACGGACTTGAATTTTTCGCCTGAATTATATGATACAGGAGTCATTTTTTCGCTGTCATAGCTTATTGAAAGGGCAAAGGCAGATATGCCGGGATTTCTTACGAGCTTAACAGGCACATAAATATATTTTCCTGCAATACATTCCGCATCATCTATTACAAGAGTAGGCTCTTTTCCCGTAAATGTTATACTTACCTCTGATACATCACTTGCTGCCATTCCCTCTTTAAGTGTTACGGCCTTGAACACAGCATTTTCAAGTAATATTACAGGCTCAGTATAAAGGCTGCTTTCAGATGTGGGTGTATTTCCGTCAAGGGTGTAATAAATTGAAGCTGTTTCGTCATCAGAAGAAGCTGTAATCATATATCCTCCCGGACAGGGGGTCTTTTCAAGAGCAGGAGCCGCTGTTTTTTCAAGAATTATTGCTTCTTCTGCCGCTTCGCTGTCAAAATATCCCTTCTTTGCAGTTATTGCCTTTAAGGTACAGCCTGATGTAATAAGTATAGGCTCAGTATAAAGAGAACTGTTTACTGTAGGAACCGTTCCGTCTGTGGTGTAATATATTTTAGCATCTGCAAGAGGCGAAGCAATAGTAACGGTAAATCCTCCCAAAGCAGGTGTCTTTGTAATTACGGGCTTGTCTGCGCTGTAAAATTCAGGAACATCACAGCTTGTTGTAAGAAGGGTTCCGCTTAATGAGCCTGACATATCTGCATAACTTACTTCTATATTATAAGTGCCCGTGCTGTCGTTATGAAGACTTGTCAGAATCTCCTTGGGGTCAATAAATGTTGTTTCTGTTTCGGGGTCATAGCGTATTATACAGTCATAATTGGCTATGTCGTCCTTTCCGCCATCACTGCTCCATACTGTCAGCCTTACCATAGGATAAAGTATATCAGCTCCTGTAACGGAGACTTTAAAGCCTGTCCTTGATACATCATTTATTGATACAGAGGGATTTGCCCCGGGATAGGGATAACAGCTGTATGCTCCGAGATTGCCGGACCACCCTTCGGGATTTTTATAGAAAATCTTAAAATCCGGAGCTGCATTTCCAAATACGCCGGAGCCAAAGCTTGTAGGAGGTCTTCCCTCAAAAATTGCGGCAGTCATTCCTGAAATTTTGCTGCTTGAGCTGCGGTAAAATGCATTTCTACTTATTGAAACTACATTCTGAGGAATAACAATTCTCAGGAGGTTTTCATTATCATAAAAAGCATATTCACCTATTGTTGTCAGATTTTCATTAAGCTTTACATTGTACAAATCACAAGCCGAGAATGCACGATAGCCCAAGGAAACTACATTTTCGCCTAATGTAAGTTCATTCAGACCTTTGCAGTTTGAAAAAGCGCTTTCGCCTATAGATTTTACATTACTACCTATTTTCAAGTCTGTAAGGGATGTACAGGAGCTGAACATACAGTGATCCATATCTACAGAATTTACATCAGCTTTTACCAGTCCTGTACAGCTGTCGAACATATAATCACTTTTTGTAATGCTTGAGGGCACTGTTATTTCCTTAAGTGATTTACAGCCGTTAAATGCCTGAGTTCCGTCTGTGACCCCTTCTTTTATTGATGCACTGTACAATGAGGTACAGTTTTTGAAAGCATAGGGCATATTTACGAGAGTAGAAGGCAAATCAACGGTTTTAAGAGAAGTGCAGCCGACAAAGCTGTTGTCAAGAGTCACAAGTCCTTCATTGAATTTTATGGACTCAATGCCCGTACAATCCATGAAGCTTCTTTTTATTGTGTTTACGGATGAGGGTATTTCTATAGTTGAAAGACCTGAACAGCCGTAAAAAGCGCAATCGCCTATACTCTCTATGCTGTTTGGAATTACAAAATTTGTAAGTCCCACACAGCCTGAAAAGGTGTAATTGTTTATTTTGGAAACTGTAGTTGGAATACTTATGTTCAAAAGGCTTTTACAGTCAGCAAAAGCATAGTTTCCTATTGTAGTAAGTCCGTTGTTAAGATTTACTATTTTAAGAGATGTACAGCCATCAAACGCATATGTACCTATTGTTTTAAGTCCTGAGCCCATTGTTATTGAAGTCAATGTAGTACAGTCTCTAAAGGTACTGTCGCCAATTTCTACAACTGTGTTTGGTATATTAACCTTGTCAAGAGAAACACAGCCCTCAAATGAACCTGCCTTTATTATGTTAAGTCCATTGTTTAATACTGCTGTTTCAAGTGACCTGCACTCCCTGAAAGCTGAGTCAATTTCAACTACCGTAGAAGGCAGACTTATAGTATTAAGTGATGTACATCCATAAAATGCATTATTGTTTATTTTTATAAGTCCTTCATTAAAGATTACAGACGAAAGAGAAGTACATCCGCTAAATGCACTATTTCCTATTATTGTTATGCCGCTGCCCAGTGTAAGCTTTGTAAGTGCTGTACAGTCGGTAAAGGCATTGGCACCAATTTCTGAAACATTGCTTCCAAACGTCAGACTGTTAAGGCTTGTACAGCCGTCAAACATATACTCACCTAATTTTACGCAGTTTATTTCAGCCTCAGAAAGTGAAATACAGTCTTGAAAGGCATAATAATTTACTGTGCTGACACTTGAGGGCACAACAATTTTTTTGAGAGCTTTACAGCCGCTAAAAGCATTAGATTCTATTGTAGTAACGCTTTCGGGTATATTCACACTTCTGAGTGACGCACAATTATAAAAACTACGTGTACCTATAACTTTTATACTTGTAGGTATTGTAACGTCGGTTATGGATTTATTTCCATCGAATACTCCGGAAATTTCCCTTACGGGAAGCCCTCCTATAACATTGGGGATTGTGACTATCCTGTCCGTACCTTTATAGCCAGTAATGCGTGCCTCTGTGCTGTTTATAGTAGTGTAGGTCCAGTCTGGAGCGTCCGCAGAAGTGGCTATTTTTGCTACTGCACTGTTGATCGTTTCTGTTGCCTGAATTTCCTCAGAACCGGCATTTTCATCTGTGTTTTCCTCAGTAAGGAAATCTTCAGAAATCTCTTCTGCTGAATTTATGCTTTCGGCAGCTTCTTTTTCGTCAGTCTTTTCCTCAGTGCTTTTCTCCGGATCATCATTGCCGTCGGCGGAATCTGCAATGTCTTCTGTATTATCAGATTCAACTTCCGTTTCAATAACTTCTGATAAATCATCGGACAAGACTTCCTCTGAAATCTCCGCACGACCTGATGTTTCTTCAGTCTCTGCTTCAGCCGCCAAAACATTTCCGCAGCTTGAAATAATCAGAATCATCGAAAGAAACACACCAATTGTTTTTTTCATGTAATCATCCTTTCTCTTATTAAATTTGATAAATACTTTTTGCTTTACAGCAATCAGCAATTTTTTAAATCGAGCCTCAACCCTCCTTTTTTGTGATTAGAAAAGTATACTTTTTGGGAATATTTTTTTAATGTCATATAATCATTATTTTTTATTGACTTTTTTACAAAATATTGCTATACTTTATATGTAAACCTATAAAATTTTACTATGATTAAAAAAGTATACCTTAATAGGAAACCTTAGTAATGTTTAACAGGAACTTCCAAAAAGAATCTTTTTTAACTCTTTTACAATTCTGTAGTATGTTGTTTTGCATACTCCCATTTCTTTCATCGCCTCCTTTTGGGTAAGCTCCTGATGTAAAAAACGTATATAGATTTCCATAAATTTTTCTGAGTCATATTTCCTCGGTCTGCCGAATTTTATCCCCTTGGCTTTTGCTGCGGCTATGCCTTCCGCCTGTCGCTGTCTGATGTTTGTGCGTTCGTTTTCGGCTACGTAGGATAAAAGCTGTAAAACTAAGTCGCTTATGAGTGTTCCTAATAAGTCTTTATTTTGTGTGGTGTCAAGTATGGGCATATCGAGGACGATTATATCAGCTTTCTTTACTTTTGTTATTTCTCGCCATTGATTCAGGATTTCCTCGTAGTTTCTGCCAAGGCGGTCAATGCTTTTAATTACAAGAACATCTCCACTTCTGAGCTTTTTTATCATCTTCTTGTATTCTGTTCTGTCAAAGTCCTTACCACTTTGCTTGTCCATATATATTTTGTCTATTTTAATTCTGCATTCATCGAGAGCAATAAGCTGTCTGTCCTCGTTCTGTTCTTTGGTTGATACTCTCACATATCCATAATTCATAATAATCCCTCCCTGTAACCTTATTTTATCAGTTAAAGAGGGGGTATAAACTGCCTAAAAAAGCCTTTTACGGAAAGAATTTCTTTTCCGCAAAAGGCTTTTAATATGAGTAGGGGAGAGGGCTTAAGGGTGGTCTTTATGGGAGAATAGCTCTATCATAAACATTATGCCAAATTTTAGTCCCTCTATGTAGGATTCTTTTCTGTAGAATTCGGTTAGATTGTCTTGGGACTGCTGTAGAGCTTCGAGAAGAGGGGAGTCTCCGAATTGTTCTTTTAGCTGTTTTTCAGCTTTTAGGTAGTCCTCTGTAAGGTTTTTGTATTCTTCGTTGTTGATGTTGTTTCTCTCAAATGGGTTTATTTCGCCGTAGTAGAGCTTGTCGAGTAGGCTTTTCATATTTAATCACGTCATTTCAGCGACACATACTACCACATATGTTTGAATAAGTGAATACGAGAATAGAACAAAGATGATGGGATATTCTTGTGAGATATAAACAAAAAGTCGGATTATGGGTTTTACATAAAAATGAGTTATTTTCTATTTTCTGACATTTCGCATAGGGGGGGGCAGACTGTCCGAAAACTACAGGAAGGAGTAAAAAACTATTAAAAAATAGTAAGAAATATGGTATAATATAGAAAGAGAAATGAATTGAGGTGAGAATTATGGCATAT
>CANQXR010000053.1 GCA_947627855.1 uncultured Clostridia bacterium | reverse complement strand
TTCTCTTGTTGTTTCTAATTCTTCAAAATAATCTATTAATGTTTTCATATTTATTATTATACCATATTTTATTTTTTATGTCATTTTCAAAAATTGATTTCCGTGACATAAATGACAGACAAAATTAAACATATATTGCAGGCAACAGCCTATTCATTAGCGGAGATATATGATGTGTATGATATATGGGATTATGAAAGCAATTCGGGAATTTTAAGTGAAATGTCCGAAGCTATGAATAAGATATATAATTTGTACTGGGACGCTCCTGAGTTGAAAGATATTAAGCAGAATATGGAAGATAATATTTGCGCTTACGGCAGGATTAGCCAAAAATTTGGTTTTATATGCGGATTTGTTATGGCTGCCGAGATGTATGGTAAAAAAGGGGAGAGGCTGACTAATGGATAATGATATATTTTTAGAGCTTGATACAATGTCGCTCAATGTGGAAATAGAAAAGGAGAATATCGGCTGCTTGTATACTGCTTTGGTCGAAGCTAAAGAAAATGTATGTAATTACGCTATGATGATGTCGGGCATTATAATCCGTTTAGGGAAAATAAGCGATAAATTATCAGAGCTTGCAACAGCTTACGCCAAGGAAAGAAACGGCAAAACATTGAGTGGCTGATTGACTGTTTTATAAACAAATTCGGGAGAGGGTTTTTATCCTCTCCCTTGCTTTTTAAAGTATAATAAGCTGTCGTTAAAGCTTCATACGGAGAGGGGGCTTTTTAATCTCTGTAACCTTATTGTCAGAGACCGAAGCACCCCTTTTGCGTAGAATTTTGCGAAATTAAACAAGGGGGATATAAGATAAAGCAATAAGCGAGCTATTCGGACAAATCGGACACCCTAAAAACAAAGCTTCGTGGGGTTTACGTGGGGTTTATTTGGGGTTTATTTTTTTAAAATAATTGATTTAAGTATGTGAACAGAGAGCGTTATATATGCGTAAAATGGCTAAAATATCGGCTTTTTTGATTAATATTATTCTTTGCAATTTTGGGGTTTAGTGACTTTTAATCATGGTGTCCCGGGTTCAAGTCCCGGCTGGCTCACTCTCAAAAAATCGCAGTAATATGCGGTTTTTTTATTTCTATCAAATGCAATTTAATAACCCTTTCGATTTGATTTATGAGCTTTGATGTTTATTTGATGTTTATTACAAAAATTTTGAAGCATAAAAAAATATTCCAAATTTATTTTGAATAAGAGTTTTTTATAATCATTGCCGTATTATAACAAGACCTATCCCTATAATCAATCTCCATATTCCCAAGAGCATTAATCGTTGTGTCACGGCTGGCTTACTTTCAGAAAATCGCAGTAATATACGGTTTTTTTATTTTATGAAAAAGGTTTTTGAAAAAATCATAGCCTTTAACCGAACTTGGCTATGAAAGGGCGCGCATATGGTTTGCCCAAGTTTTTTCTGTATCTGCCTGTTGAGATTATAAGCATTGAGATTTTTACATTCTACCATAAGCAATAACAAATAACAAAGAATAACGGTAAAGCTCATGTCAGGTTACATTATACATTTTCATAAGCGAAGAGATCTGAATTATTTGCAGCAGAAACGGACGGGAATTGTATTAATCCGGCAATTCAAACTCCATTGTTTCAGTTGTATTTAACACATCGAGAGCCGTCTGAATTTTGCGAAGCTCATCGGACACCCTTATATAATCCTCCTTTGCCTTTTCCACGGAGTAATTTGTATAGCGGTAGTCTATGACCATGTTGCTGCCGATTCCTCCGATAGAGGTTCTTTGTTTGGGCAGACGGTTTTGCATATCGTACAGCTTGTTCCGCATTTCTGTAAGCTGGGGGATATATACCAATACCTGATCAATAGTCATACCTGTGCTGCCGACTGTACGGGAGGAATTGAAGCAGTTTATGGCGTGTTTGAGAATTCGGATCTTCCTATTTAAAGAATCCAGAGTCTTTTGTGTTTCCTCATAGTCATATGCCGGACGGACGGATTCAACATCTTCCCCAAGAGAAGCATTGAATACGCTGCTTTGTCGCTCATTATCCAGTACAATGTTTCTTTCTTCGAGAATTTTTTTCAGCATCTTTGATGCCTCTGCTGAAGTTACGGTGTATTTCATATCATTTACCTCCCTTTTTCCGATTCGTAAGCCACCCCTTATTTTTGGACATCACAGCCTTGAGAACGAATGACAAGGCTTGCTCCGCCAACCCGACCGATTTATCCCTGTGTCGGTGATATGGTGGTTTTTACGGAATTGTTCCGATATTTAAATTTTTCTCTTTATAATGGCAAGTCTGCTGAACGTCTATATGTAGTTATTATATTCCCAAATGTACTTCAAGTCCCTTTCAGAATTAACATAAAATAGGCTCATTAAGGCAGAAACGGATAACAGTATTCACAGTCCTTTAGTGCAAAGGCTACGTCAGCAAAATCTCAGACCGGCAAAAATGATTTAAAATATAATTGCAGTGGACGCTGTTGTATTTCCCGTTTCTTATTTATGCAAAAATTGACAGGGGAATGTAAACCATAACTCCGGCGTCCGGTGAAAGTGAATTCTGTATTACGCCAAGACAGCTGCCACAGGGCTTTAGTCCGTTGTTTTTCATTTCGCTGAGGGCGGTTTTGAAATAATCGCAGGCAATTTGTGTGTGCCTTTCATCGGGACCGTAATTTTTGGGGTGTTTTTTCATTATTCCGGCAAAAAATCTGCCGCCGGGGTAGGTTTTTATGTATTTGCTGTTTTTGATTTCGGGGTCGAGGCTTTCAAAATATTCCTTGCTTATTCCCCAAGCGCCGGGAGGAGCTGAAAAGGAGCCGCTCAGTATATCCTGAAGCTGCCAGAACTGAAGCATAAGAACCTGTGGGGCATCATACATAAATCTGTTTATTATGCTGAGCCTTTCTTCCTCTCTCAGAAAGGTTACGCCGTCCGTAAAAAGCACATATTTAAGCTCCCTTTGCTCGGTTATAAAAAATCTGTCCTTGTTTTCGGAATATGTTTTCATATCCTCCATGCTTGCTTCAAGCCATTCTCTTATTCTGAAGAGCTTTTCTATCTGTTTGTTTGTTGCGTCAAGTCTTTTCCGAAAAAGCTCCTCGGTCTTTTCCTCACTGCTTTCAAGCATTATCTCTATTTCTTCATGAGAAAAGCCATATTTTCTGCAAAGCCTTATTATTGCAAGCTTATATATGTCGTTTTCAAGGTATTGTCGGTAGTTTGCCCCATTTCTTACAGGCTCGGTGTATTTGTTTTTTTCATAACGCCTTATGGTGTTTGTGGTTACGCCGAGAATTTTGGCGAGGTCGCTTATCTTATAATTCATACCTGATACCTCCTCCTTTTATGTGAATTATATCACATATCCGAGGTTTTTTCAATGGCAGTAAGGGTAAAAAAACGGGACAGGACTTCTGCCTGCCCCGATGTTTCTTGTCAGGTTAAAATTTAATGAAAAGCAGCGCGAAAAGTATAAGAATGGGTATAATATCCCCCTCATTGTCTGCCGACTGTGATGCAAGGCTTTTTTTGCACTCCCTGTCTATGTCATATATACCGTCGGGATTTATTGATTTGTCCGCTGCCGCCGCTTCAACACGACTGTCGCTTCGTGGCATATTGGCTTTTATATTGCCGAGGGTTTTTGCAAGCGCAGCGGCTTCAATCACATTGTCCATAAGACCGTTGTCAAAATTACGGGTATAGGGCTTAAGGGCATAGAGCAGGCGTATATCGTCTGAGGGATTTGTTTTTTGCTTTGCGACCTCCTGCGCTATGGTATTTTGTATTCTGCTGAAATATTTGTTTCTGAAATAGCTGAGGACGATGTTTTGTATTTCCCGTATATCATCGCCGAGAGAACCGGCACTTCCGAAGGCTCTGAGAATGTCAAAAATGTTATTGCTTTCCATAATATATACCTCCTATATATTTTCGGGCTTTACGGACAACAGCTTTTCAACGTCAAGAAGCCCCCAGCCCTGTCTGTTTTGAGAATAGTTGAGATTATCAGCCGTCTTTTTCAGATGGTATTTTATACGGTTTGGCGTTATGTCGGGGTATTTTTCCAGAAGAAGGGCTATGGCTCCACTTACTATGGGCGTTGACATGGACGTTCCGCTGAGAGGGATATATTTGCCTGAAGAGGAGCAGGAGTATATTTCGGCGCCGGGAGCCAGTATGTCGGGCTTGACTATACATTCCCTTGTGGGACCTCTTCCCGAAAAGTTTTTTACCTTGCTGTCATGTATGCTGCATATTCTGTCGTCGTCACAACAGCCTACGGTTATTACCTTTTTGCTTGTGCCGGGAGAGGTTATAGAGCATGGCTTGGGACCGCTGTTTCCCGCTGCCGCAACAACGACTATCCCATCGTCCCAAAGCGCCTCCACAGCGGCGACAAGAGGGTCGAAGCCATCGTAGGTTTCCGCTCCCACGGAGAGATTTACAATTCTTATGTTGTACTTTTTTCTGTTTTCATATACCCACTGCAGACCGTTAAGCAGATCCGCAGAGGAGCCCCTGCCATATCTGTCCAACACCTTTACGGAAACAAACCTTATATTCGGCGCCATGCCCTTGAGCCTGCCGTTTCCGCCCAATATCCCCGATACATGGGATCCGTGGGAGTTGTCGTCATAGCAGAGGGAATTTCCGTTTACAATGTCCTTGAATCCCACAATCCTCCCCGAAAAATCGGGTAAGTCCGAAATGCCCGTGTCAAGAACGGCAGCGGTAACATTTCTCCCCGTAAGATTTTCGTCATTGACATAGCTGACCTTTTTCTTTGCCCTGTTTATCTGCGCCGCAACTCCCGTTTCTCCCGCCATTCTCGCCTTGCAGCCCTTTCTTTCAAGCTCCTCTATGTCCTTTTCGTCTATTTCCATTATGCACGAATTTATAATCGGCAGCTCGGTCAGTATTTTTCCTCTTTCGGCAAATGCGGCAAAACAGTCCTTATCCTTTTTTTCTATTATTATTTTTACCATGTTCCCTTACCTCGCAGTTTCTATAAAGAGTATACTCTGAAGAAGCCGATTGTGTAATTTGTCTGAAAAATTTAATCTCTTTATAATTGAAAAATCTGTAAATAGAGTGTATAATATAAACAGAGTGATTTTTTTATGAACAGGAGGAATAAATATGAAAAGAATATGTACACTTTTTATGGCTTTTATATTGCTGTTTAATATAAATGTATTTGCCGCATCTTACGTAAGCATTGACAGGGTAAGAGTAATAAGGGACGAAACCGTACAGCCCGACCAATACCTTAAAATAGAGCCTTATGACGAGGTCGAAACAGGTTCATCTATTGTTATTAATGTTACAAATGCTGATATACTCAGCCAGTCTGAAATAGACAGCGCATATCAATATCCTTACGGTTGGAACGGGGAAGGATTTTTCGATATTATGCCCCGTCTGCATACCTTTGAGCTTCCTTACAGAATAAGAAGAATAACCAACCATGAAATGGAAATATATCTTATAAATGTTCCTACGGAATTTGCCGGATATTCCATTTATAAGGTAAACGGCGTAGTAAACAAGCCTTGTTACAGAATAAAACTTCCTTTAAGAGCAAACGGAGCAGGGTCTATACAGATAAAGGTCGATTCAAACCAGACTACTATATCAAGCGCCACACTTCTTGGCAATTATGTATATTCAAAGGGCGTTGAAGTGCCGTCACTTATAAACCGCAGAACGGAGGCTGATCCCCTTGCAGAAACAACAACCGAGGAAATAACAGAGGCGGAAAAGCCTACTCTTACGGAGGCGGAAACAGAGGAAGAAACAGAGTCCACAACGGCGGAGCCTACAATATTCGACCTTGACGAAAATGAGCTTGTTGCTGTCAGGGACATAAGCGACATAATATCCGCCGATGATGAAAACAGCTATGTGGACTGGGATTCGTCCACAAAAACCGTCACAATTTGCTATAAGGATAAAATAGTCAGGTTCATACACGAAGGCGACTATTATATTTCAGGGGACGAATTTATATTCTTTGAGGACGATGAAGCCAAGGCAGTAATAATAGACAAGAAGATGTATATTCCGGCAGGAGTTGCGATAGAAGCCCTCGGTCTGGAGCCTCCCGATGATGAAACGGTAACTGATACCGAGGAAACAACGGAGGAATTGTCCGCTGAAGAAACAACAGAAGCAGTGACCGAAGCTGCCTCAGAAGCTGCATCGGAAACCGAAACAGAACAAATCTGACACCAATCCCTGCGACGACACTCTTCCGTGGGGCAGACTGTCCTAAAACCAACTTATAAAACCTTAGAGTGGTTTTTACACTACATCTAAGCAGCGATAATAGCTATCAAGTGGGGAATTGAGTGCTAAATTCTTTAAATTCAATCCACAAAGTGGTGATTATTGTTTGTGAAAATTGAGTTTTCGGACAATCTGGGGGGCGAGGGGGAAAAAGAAAGGAAAGAGAGGACAGTGCGCTGTCCTCTCTTTCCTTTCTTTTTCCCCCTCGCCCCCACGGGCCGCGCCGCCCGAACCGTCTTTGACGGTTCGGGCGGCGTGGGCAATTATCTGTATATTATATCTTCTCTTGCAGGACCGTTTGAAACCATTGTGATTTTAACGCCTATTTCTTTTTCTATAAATTCAACATAAGCCTTAGCCTCGGCGGGAAGGTCCTCATATTTTCTTATTCCCTTTATGCTGCACTTCCAGCCCTTGAGCTTTTCAAAAACAGGCTTTGAAGCATATAGCTTGTCGGTCGTGAGAAAATTCTTGTATGTTCTGCCCTCAAACTCATAGGCGGTGCATACAGGTATTTCATCAAGATATGAAAGAACATCAAGACAGGTCAGACAAACCTCAGTAGCGCCCTGAAGCTCTGCGCCGTATCTTGAAGCTACCGTGTCAAAATAGCCCACACGTCTTGGTCTGCCTGTTGTTGCTCCGTATTCTCCCTTGTCGCCGCCTCTCTTTCTGAGCTCTTCGGCTTCAGTCGGGTCGAGTATCTCGCTTACGAAGGGACCTTCTCCCACAGCGGAGGAATAAGCCTTTGTAATGCAGAGTATATCCTTTATTTCGTAAGGCGGTATGCCGGAGCCTACTGCGGCATAGCCCGCAAGAGTTGACGAGCTTGTCACATAAGGATAAATTCCGTGGTCGGTGTCCTTAAGAGTTCCCAGCTGCCCCTCCAGAAGTATCGTTTTGTTTTCCTTGATGGCATTTCTGAGAAAAAGACTTGTGTCAGCAACGTAATCCTTTATGCACTTTGCATAGCCTTTCAGAATGCCATATACCTCCATAAAGTTTATTTCGGGCTTGTTATAGAGATATTTAAGAGTGACGTTTACCTTTTCGTACATCATTTCAAGCTTTTCCTTCAGAAGCTCATCATTAAAAAGCTCCCATACCTGAAGCCCTATTTTGGCATATTTATCCGAGAAAAACGGAGCAATGCCGGATTTGGTAGAGCCGAAAGCCTTGTTTCCCAGTCTTTCCTCCTCATATACGTCAAGGAGAACATGATGGGGAAGAAGAACCTGCGCTCTCTCGGAGATAAGAAGTCTGAAATTAATGCCGGCTGATTTTATGGAGTCTATTTCGTCCATAAGGGATTCCACATTCAGCGCACAGCCGTTGCCTATTATGTTTGTTATGTTTTCGTGAAATATGCCCGATGGCAGCTGATGAAGGGCAAAACGTCCGTATTTGTTTATAATCGTATGCCCTGCGTTTGCTCCTCCCTGAAACCTTACAACTATGTCGGAGGCTTCGGCGCAAAGGTCGGTTATTTTTCCTTTGCCCTCATCGCCCCAGTTTGCACCAACTATTGCCTTAACCATTTAAAAGCACCTGCCTTTTTATACGTTTAATACTACATCGACTATGAGTTCGTCTTTATATCTGTCAAGTATCGGTTTTATATTGTTTTCTATAAATTCGGAAACCTGTCCCGGCGCCCTGCCAATGAAATTCGACGGATTCAGCGTTTTCCTAATATCCTCCTCAGAGGATTTGAAAAGAGGATCCCTTATTATTCTTTCTATAAGGTCGTTTTCCTTGCCCTCCTGCTTGACTACTGCCGCAGCCTCCATTGAAAGCTCCCTTATTCTTTCGTGAAGCTCCTGCCTGTTTCCGCCGTGATGTGAAACCTCGTCCATCATTATATTTTCCGTTGCCATAAAAGGCAGCTCGCTCATTATTCTTTTTTCTATAACCTTTGGATATACCACAAGCCCTCCCGCAACGTTGAGATATATTCCCAGAACAGCATCACAGGCGAGGAATGCTTCGGGGACGGCTATTCTCTTGTTTGAGGAATCGTCAAGGGTTCTTTCAAACCACTGCGTAGAAGCCGTCATTGCCGGATTTGCGGCACAGCTTATTATGTAGCGAGAAAGACCGGCGATTCTTTCACTTCTCATGGGATTTCTCTTGTATGCCATTGCCGAAGAGCCTATCTGACCCTTTTCGAAGGGCTCCTCTATTTCCTTGAGATGGGCAAGAAGCCTTATATCGTTTGAAAACTTCGTAGCCGACTGAGCAATGCCCGAAAGCACGTTCAGAGCAAAGCTGTCAAGCTTTCTTGAGTAGGTCTGCCCCGAAACGGCAAAAACGCCCTTGAAGCCCATTTTTTCGGCAATAGCCCTGTCGAGAGCCTTTACCTTATCTTCATCGCCGTCAAAAAGCTCCATAAAGCTTGCCTGTGTGCCCGTAGTGCCCTTGCAGCCCAGAAGCTTTACGTTGTCAAGAAAGAAATCTATCTGCTCAAGATCCATCATAAGGTCCTGGAGCCACAGACAGGCCCTCTTTCCCACTGTTGTAAGCTGTGCAGGCTGAAAATGTGTAAAGCCGAGGGTGGGCATATCCTTATATTTAACAGCAAATCCGGCAAGCTTTGCCATTATGGAAACCACCGATCTTCTTATAAGCTTCATTGCTTCTGTCATTATTATTATGTCTGTGTTGTCGCCCACATAACAGCTCGTAGCGCCAAGATGTATTATGCCTTCCGCTTTGGGACACTGTCTGCCGTAAGCATAAACATGGCTCATAACGTCATGACGGCAGATTTTTTCTCTCTCCTCAGCAACCTCGTAGTTTATATCCTCCGCATGAGCCTTAAGCTCGGCGATTTGTTCGTCTGTTATGTTAAGTCCCAGTTCCTTTTCCGTTTCCGCAAGTATTATCCACAGCCTGCGCCATGTTCTGAATTTCATGTCGGGAGAGAATATCTCCTTCATTTCTTTGCTTGAATATCTTGAGTTAAGAGGACTTTCATATATGTTCTTTTTCATTTTTTACCCTCCAGTTTAGCTAAAAGATGAGAAACATCTATTGGATATTTGCCTGTAAAGCAGGCGTGACAGAAATCTTTTGTAGAGCCGGGGGCTATTTTGAGCAGATTTTCAAGGCTCAGATAGTCCAGACTGTCAGCCCCGATATATTTTGCCGTTTCGGATATGTCATAGTGATTTGCTATAAGCTCATCTCTCGTGGGAACGTCCGTACCGAAAAAGCAGGGCCATTTGAATGGCGGCGAGGAGATCCTCACATGAACCTCACGCGCTCCTGCCTCCCTTAAAAGGCTGACAATGCGTGCCGACGTCGTTCCTCTTACTATGGAATCGTCTATCATAACAACTCTTTTGCCGCTGACCTCGCTTCTCAGGGCATTCAGCTTCATTTTTACGGCGTTCTGCCGCATTTGCTGTCCCGGCGAAATGAAGGTTCTTGCTATATATTTATTTTTGATGAAGCCCATTTTAAGCGGTATGCCGGATTTTTCGGAATAGCCTTGCGCAGCCGAAAGCCCGGAATCGGGAACCCCCACAACAATGTCTGCGTCTACGGGACTTTGTATGGCTAAAAACTTACCCGACATTTTTCTTGCTTCATGTACAGGCTGACCGTCCACTATGGAGTCGGGACGGGCAAAGTATATATGTTCAAATATGCAAAGGCTTGTTTTTTCAGGCTTTACCACCTGCTCCGTTTCCACATTGCCCTTGAATACGGTGATAACCTCGCCCGGATTCAGATCCCTTATGAACTCTGCTCCGATAGCATCAAAGGCGGCTGTTTCGGAGGCAAAAACTATGGCCTTGCCAAGCTTGCCCATACATAACGGACGGAATCCCCAAGGGTCCCTTGCGGCTATAAGCTTCTGAGGGCTCATAACAAGCATTGAAAACGCCCCCCTGAGCTTTGGCATTGCAAGCTTTACAGCCTGTTCGATAGAGCCGCAGTGTATTCTTTCCCGCGCGATCTGATAGGCAATAATTTCAGAGTCCGCCGTAGTCTGAAAAATTGCGCCGTTGTATTCAAGCTTTTTTCTCAGCTCTTCCGTGTTGGTTATATTCCCGTTGTGGGCTATGGCGAGTGTTCCTTTTATATAGCGCAGAACCAATGGCTGTACATTTTCTCTTGACGAACCGCCTGCGGTTGAATATCGTACATGACCAACCGCCATTGTGCCGGGATATTTTTCGAGGATCTCGTTGTTGAAAACCTCATTTACAAGTCCCGTGTCCTTATAATAGCTTATATCCCTGTTCAAATTGACAGCTATTCCGCAGCCCTCCTGTCCTCTGTGCTGTAAAGCGACAAGAGCATTGCAGGTCACGTTGGCACAGCCGCCATCGGGATCCCATATGCCGAATACGCCGCACTCTTCCTTTAATATACTCATTAGAGTCCTCCTCTGAATAATTTTATATTCTTAAAAACAGATTCAATAAATCACACTAAAATTATACCTTACATTTCCCCGACACGTCAAGTGTTTCATTGCGTATATCATATAACAAATTCAAAAATTGATTTTTTTATGGTTTTTGCCGAACCGACTGCGGGGCATCGGCGGCAGGGGGCGACAGGGGTCAGGGCAAAGGCAAAGGGGGAGGACACGTCCTCCCCCTTTGCCTTTGCCCTGACCCCTGTCGCCCCCTGCCGCCGATGCCGGGACTTTTAAACCGTCCCCCTACGGGACGGTTTAAAAGTCCCGGCGAAAAATCAATCAAATATAAACTCGAATTCATCTCCCCAGAGTGTAAGCTGATCCGCATTGAGCCTGCGCTTCATTTCACTGAATGAATTTCTGTCATTTTCATAGCCCACAGAAAATCTGCCAAGCTCCTTTGCGCAAACAGAGGTCGTTCCATCACGTAAAAATGGATCAAGAACCGTTTCACCTGCAAATGAATACATTTTAATCAGCCTTTTGATGGTTTCTTCACGACGCCTTTCAGCTTCAAGATTCCATATAGGTAAAAAATAACTGTGCCATTGTTCGCTCGTCATTGCCGACAGCTTTTTCTGCTCCTCCGTAGGCTTTGGCTGCGTGCCGGATTTTCTGAATATAAGTATGTAATCATAATTTATCTTAAGTACACCGTTTCTTGGATAAGGATAGCTCCCCAGAACGATACCTCCGCCGGTGGGAGCAGTCTGCCTTATAATGCTGCCCATATAATCACAGCTATTGTCATAAAAAAGGTTTATTATCTCTGACTTTACCGAAACGACACTGTATTTTCCTCTGTTGAAAAAAGGTCTTTCCTCTACGCCGACACATATTCTGCATCCGTCCGAAAGAACCCTGATACATTCCCTCAGAACCTCACTTATATTGTCCGAATACTGCAAGGCGTCCTTTCCGACTGCGTCAGGAAGAAAAGCTATAACAAGCTGAACGGAGCCATCTTCCAAATGCTTCATACAACGATTGTCCGAAAATATAATTTTATGATTTGCCATACCTTTCCTCCCTTAATTTTTTCGATTTGCACTATATTAATTATAATGTTTTAAAATTGCAATGTCAATAAAGTACACAAAAACGTCACCTGTCCTTACACAAACAGGTAAATTCTCAAAGTAAATTCCACAGCGGAAAAGAAGCGGAATTTACTGCAAGAAAGAGTGGAATTTACTATGAGAAACGGTAAAAAGTAAGGGAAAATCGACATAAAAAAAGAAAAAATTGCATGGCAAGCAAGCCTGGGCGAAGAATTTCTCAGACTAAATTCTACCATATAAGATGATTTTTTGTTGCAAACATATTTTTAGAAGCAAAAATCACATTTGCTGAATTTACTATGAGAATAAATTATTTCAAAAGTAAGGGTGACTGAATAACTTCTTTTGCAGGAATATGAGAAATTCCCAAAGCTGAAGCAAGCTTTTCAGAGTAGGAAAAAGTAAACAGATCGTAAGCACTTTTACCATTAAATTATTTTCTTTTGACTGCGTTAACGTGAAAAAATATTAAATTTACTGTTTCTTGTGTAAAATCGTCAAAAGAACTGCCTTTAGGAACAATATTTCTGAACAGGGTATGATTTTTTTCAATATGCAGCCTTTGATATGAGGCATTGGGATCACAGAAAAACATATGAGTTTCCAAGTTTCCCTCGTTATCATTTTCAAAAGAGGAAATGTAGCTGAACTCCCCACCATTATCGGTAAGCAGTATGGGGAAAACATCTTTGAACCGTAAACCCTGGTCATTAAGCTTTTTCTTGAACAATGAAATTTTGGATGCAGCTTCAGCAGCGGTTTTATTTTCAAGTGGAACCCGAAAGAAGTCGGCGCGACTTTAGGAGCGATTTCCGCTTGCGGAAATTTCTGATATAATACCAAACATAAAATCAACATTGACAAAATGTATTGTCATGATGACCTTACCGCCTATTCTTCCGATCACTGTATCAAGTTCAATCTGAGCCAAATCAGGATTATTTTCTATGTATTCCAAAAAATCTTCATATGTTCTTCCCCTTTTCAGACAAAGAGGAACATAATCCTGATTTTTTGGTTTCCTTTGTTTAAACTTTACCGCGCGTGGAAAATCAATAGGGCTTATGGTATAATAGCCTTTATTAATATGTCTGTAAACCGTGGCACAGGAAACAGGCAAATCGTTGGATTTAACTGCTTGATAAATGTGCTGACCATTTTGAACAGCCTCAGAAACAATGCGTTCGGTTTCATAAAACTCCTCTTTGTTAAGAGGTATACCTGTTCTTGCTTCCACAAGCAGATTTTCATATTCCTCCTGAGCTTTCTTTGCCACATATACCCTACGGAGATATTTGCAGCATGATTTGCTTTTAAGTCCGCAGCCGTTGCAGACATACGGTGCTTTCAGAAGCTTCGGACAAGTATCATCGGTTTTTACATAACCACTGCGATGTGATTGTGCATGAAGCTTTACTTCTTTGGATACAGTTGTAGGATCTTTATCAATACGCTTACCTATTGCCTTAAAGGGCATACCCTTGCTCAGGCATTCCTGTATTTAGGCCCAATCCTGTAAGTCATGTGTAATTTTTTTTGCTTTGAATTTCCCTCATAGTCTGAGTCTCCTTTCATCATTTCATAATTTCTCAGACTAAATTCTACCACATTTTTCTTCTCAGATTAAATTCCACTTTTAAATTCCACTGTGGAATTTACTTTGAGAATTTACTCGACTTACTATTTCCGTGAAATTTTTACCTGGATAGTTGACATTTTCCAAGGTGTATGTTATACTATCATCATAGCTGATAAATGTATCCTCTTGGGTCGATTGGAACCCTAAAAAACGGAGCATTTTTTCAGTTTTTTCTTTGTTTGCGGCAATTAAATTATTCTTTTTCAATTGAGATTGCAGATAACGAGCAAATTCGTCTTTTCCGTATGAACTTGTAATGCGATTAACGTTATGCCAAGAATTAGCAGAATTAATATCTACAGTTATAATTATTTCATGGTCTTTACTGTCGTGTAATGCAGTGACAGCTACTACTGAATTTTCCATAGAGCCTTTTAAAAGCATAATCGGATTCCTAAGCTCAGACAGAAGTTTTGGCATAGTTTCAAAATCCAAAGAATGCCCATGGCGATGCTCTTCAAGGCTTGCCATACACTTACGTATTGTGTTTATTATGATAATACGGAATTTTTGTCCGCTGAAGCTAAAGTAAGTACATTTGGTGTTTTGCCTATGACAATTGGCTTTGTTTCGTCAATTCTATGATTTATAACATCTGCCAAATTCAATCTGAAAATACTGTCGGCTGTTTTATTTGTCCCTGTCCGAACGGCAATACTTCTTACTGTACTTATATAGGCTTTTGTCAAACCATTTCGTTCATCTTCGTCAGCAATTGCCTTGCAAATTTCTCATGCCTCTGAAATGGTATCAACCTCAATAAAGGTGTACCTAAAATCATAATAAATATGAAATTTATCCAAAGAACCGGATTTCTCTATTGAAGCGAAATGATAATATTCGGACTTCATTCTTCTCGATTCATCAGAGATATAATCTTTTTTTGCATATGTCATCTCTTTCTCATAAAAAAATCCATTCGGCAGAGCAGATTTTACTTGTTATATGTAAAAGATATATTGTAATTTTTTATAATACGACCTATTTCAAAGGTCGTTCCAAATTCAAAACTTTTTTCTTTTGCGATTTTTCTGTTGCTTGATTTAAGTCTGTAATTTGTGCCATCAAATCTGATAATATCATAAAGTTTACCCATATCATATACTAATGTGTGTGGATTATTATTTGATATTATTATATTTCCAGCGTTTTTGATATAGCCACCTGTGGTTGAATGATTTCCGTTATCAAAAACGAATGTTATACCGATAGGAAGATATAAAACAAAATTCTGTGCATTTATACCTGTCTGCTGTTTCCAGTTTTTTCTATCTGTGCTTTCTGAAATAATATTATCCCTTAATTTTATACTGCTATATGGAGAAACTATCAGAGGTATTTCAGGAATATGTAAACATATATCCCTCTGAAGTTCAATTTGCTGTATACAGTTCAATATATTATTGTCTACACTACTAACTTTCTCAAACATCAGATTCAGAAAAGAAAAGTTTGATATTTCAGTTCCATCCATAACACTTAAGATTTTTTCTGATAAAATACGGTCTGTATTAATCTTAATGAGCCGAAACATTATATTTATGCATCTTTCACATTTCGGGTCCATACTCAATCTGCTGCATATATCGCTTGCAAAACTGAGTATATTATTCAGTTTTCTTTCATTCGTCTTTTTGGAAAAATCAATATCCATATTTAATCCTTTCTTTTTCAAACAAAAGAATAGAAATAACCCTGTTTAAAAACAAACGATATTCTCCAGTCTTTCAAAGTAGTTATGGGTGGTTTTCAAATCAAACGACATTATATATGCCTATAGATAAGTATAAGACATAACAATCTTATGTTCAAGACATATAGCACTGAAATTTTTCTTTTCTCTGTCTTTTTTGTATTGAAGTTCTCTGTATTGACATTGAGGACAAAAATCATCTGAAGTCACAGAATAGATAATTTTATACTTTTTGGCACATACAGGGCATAAAAATCTTTCGTAATGGCAGTGTGAGATTTTTTCTGTAAATTGACTTTCTATGACAATTTAATAGTTGATATGCAGCGGTTAGCAGATTTCTGCTTAACCGCTATTATTAGCCTATAGTACAAAAGGACGAGCATGTCAAGGGCAGCCGTCAGGCTGTTCATTTACCCTTGACTTGCTTGGACTTTTGTGCTGCTTAAACTTTTATGTTATTGCTCCATTCTATCTCCATACATAATGCATAATTCACCATACACCTTACCCCAATTTCGTAATGGCAGAGTCCATTTTTTGATGATTTCAGTGGTTGCTAAATATAATGCTTTGTGCAATGAAATAACGCTCGGAAAAACACTCCTCTGTCGGTTCAGGCGTTTATAGCTGCTATTCAGGCTTTCTATAGCATTTGTAGTATATATGACCTTTCTTACCGCTTCAGAGAA
>CANQXR010000052.1 GCA_947627855.1 uncultured Clostridia bacterium | reverse complement strand
CGCCTGTGTAGCGTTGCAGTCAACCAGATATTCATCACAAAATCTTTTCTGCCTCGTATTCATAATCTCACCACCTTTCATGCTGTATCATCAAAATCAAATAAGTCATTTGGTTCAACCCCTAACACCTTACATATAGCAGGTATAGCACTAACTTTTATGTGCTGTCTGCCTGTAAGCATATTGTTGAGTGTTTTTGGGGTAACACCCAGTCTCCGTGCAACTTCCGCCTGTATCATCATTTTTTCCTTGATTATCCTCCTGATGTTCTCAGCAACTGTCATCTCTGTAAGCCTCCTTAATTAAAATCTCCAAAATCTATGATTTCCGACATAAATATACTTGATTTTGCACTTCTTTCGCACTATAATTTACTTGTAAATGTTAAATTACAGAAATGAGGAATTTAATGAGTCCAGCAGAAAAAGAACTGCTTGAGTTTGCATACAAAAATTACCTTACAAACAAATCTTTGGATTGTACCTATATTTGTGTAAATTCAGATAAAAAGTTTTTCATGTCAGAAGCCGCTGAATACTTAGAAGAAGACGACTATATAGATAATTATAAATCTTTATTTACTGAACTCCAATTTAGGCTCACAGGCAAAGGTTTGAAGTATGCAATTAAAAACTTTGAAAATCCTAAGGCAGAGCATTAAGCCCTGCCGGATTTTTTACAGCAAAGCGTTATATTTCTGCAAGAAAGTTTCTAACGCTTCTCCGCGAACAATCTGTCTCTTAATGCTTGCTTTTCTGAATGCCGGCTCAGATACTAACTGCTTATAGATGATCTCTAATGCCTGAGTATATTTCAATAATTCCTCTGCTGAACATCCTTCCTCAATCTTATCTATAGCTGCATCAGCTGCACGCTTAAGAGTGTTACGCAAATCCTTTTTCATTATTACTCACCTCCTTTCATGTTGTTTTGCCAAACAAAATTGCACTTTTTAACTCCCTGTCGTATAATTGAATTATCGATACTGCAAATATCGAAATAATTACAGAAAGGAGTTGAAATTTATGACAAAATCCGAATTTGAAAGTCTTTATAATGAAATTTCTACAAAAGTTTATAATGAATCTTTAGAAAATCTTATAAAAACTATTCGTGAAGAAAAAGCTCAGAATAACAAAATAAACAAAGATGATATTCTTGTTATTTCTCATGTAGAATTAATGAACTTTACTTCTGCACTTGTAAAAGATGTTCTTTTAAGAGCTTTACCATTCGATTAATATCAACATCAGTTGCTTGTACTGATATGCAGGGAATAAGTCGGCTTAAAACGTTAATTAAGTCGGCTATTTCTTTAATTTTGGTTTCTACTGTTATTTTCATGCATCTCACCCCCCCCCTTATGCTGTTTTGTCTGAATTTGCAAAAAGATAATCTATTGTGAAACCATCACCTTTAAAGTCGTTGCTTATAATCAAAAAGGCTTCTGGAACAGTAAAAGTTGTTACGCCATTAAGTTTGTTTTGTGCTGTCTTAGCAGAACATTTTATTGTGTTCATAACACCAACATAAGGTTCTATACCTTTCCTTACGTATTCAGCTTTTAAATTCAAATACATAAATCTCACCTCCTATTTACCTTATTTGGTCATCTTTAATATAATTGTATTACTAATAAGGTAAATGTCAAGCTTTATTTTATTGTTTTTTTCCTTATTTGGTAAATTTTAATTGACAGTTAGAATTATTATCGATATAATAAAAACAAGGAGGTATTTATAATGTATATACACGAGGAAATGTTAAACAGAATAAAAGAGGAAATGCGAATTTTGGGTGTTAATATTAAGGAATTAGCTTTAAAATGTGATATTCCTTATCGAACATTATACAAGGTAATTTCTGGTGAAACACAAGCACCATCAGTAAATTTAATTATTAAAATCGCTGAAACACTTAACGTATCTGCCGATTACCTTATTTTTGGTAAAGAGTTTTCCTGTAATCCAAATTCTTATAAATTATCTGAACAGGAAAAATTCCTAATAGATAATTTTCGAGGTCTAAATGCACAAGGGCAGGATTATATTTTACAAACAATAGATATGGTAAAAGATAAATATAAAAAGTCGATCTCCTCACAAGGTATAGCATAGACCCTGTAAAACTCGCAAGATACAAAAGAAATAAAAACAAATAAGCAAAGGAGGAAAACGAATGTTGCCCTTTTACCCTTATGATGAAAACTTATCAAAGTATTGCGATATTGAACGCATAGTTTCTCACTCTGATGAAGTAACTATTATTGACACAGAGGATAGTATGACTGATTTAGAGGAAAAATCTAATGCTTCTACTATTCCACCATTACAAGGAGATTATGCAAAAACAGTATTCCTGTGGGCATTTCGCAAGATTTCGCCTATAAAAAAAAGAAATGAATACCAACGATATCTTTTATATGAATGTGGGATTAGAGAACCGGTTTCTTTTCATAAACAACTTATAAAAGAGGGGTACTTTCAAAAAGCCTCTCCACAGGATAGTCTTAAAAGTCTAACTAATGATAATCTTAAAATGCTTCTACGGCAGCTTAATCAGCCAGTTAGTGGAAATAAAAGCATTCTTGTCCAAAGAATAATTGACCATTCTGATAAAACATTCATAAAAAACAATTCTCCCAAATCATACTTACTGAGTGAAAAGGGAAAATTGTTTTTAATAGAACATGAAAACTATGTGAAAATCCACAAATACAAAGATTGGGATATAGACTGGAAAGAATACGATGCAAAGCATGAACCTCATCATAGCTTTTATGATACAATGTGGTCTATTTTAAATGAACGGCTTAAAAATAGTGATAACGAATATCCGAGAAGCGAATACTTTCACATGTATCAATTATATTCAGAAGAAGGGAAAAACTATGAAGCATTAAAAATGCTGCTTCGCATCATATACATAGATATAAGCGGGGTTTATGGCATACCAACATATAAGATTTATCTGACAGACAAATTTATATATAAAGATGTTGATGAATATTTCGATTCTTCTGTCTTATTCGTCCCTACTTTATTTTTATGGATTCAAAAATATAAAGATGTTTATAGTGACGATATTATAAATAATCTTTATGAGGAAAAACTTCCTGTACAAATATGTAGTAAGGAAATGTTCCTTTGGATTGTACATTCTGTTCTTGATGGTTCTTTTGATGAACAAATTACCGAACATAAATTGCAGGATGCATATAGTGAATTTGCAGATCTGCTAAAAAAATATAAAAGTAACATTAAGCAAAAAAAGGAGGCATCATTATGAATAACAAAAGCTATCGCATACTAACAATTTCCGTTGCAGTATTGATTATAGGTGTTATTTTGGGATTGGTTTTTGCCAAGGATCATCTTTTGGTACCAATATGGATATTGACAGCAGTGCTCTTTATGAGCCTTTACATAACGCACTTATTTTTACTCGAATTGGAAACAATTAACGAAAATCTTAAAAAAGTTATTAATAAGGTTGATGAAGTAACGGAGCTACTTGAAAATAACACAAAATAAAAGAAATTACTGCAAATACTGTTTTTGCTCCTAAAAACAGAGATATTGAAAAAATTTTGTCGGTTTTCTAAACCCCTTTTAACCGATATAAATATAGTTTCAGCTTTCTTCTTTTGTTTTATACGAAAGGAGAGATAATAATGCGATTTCCTAATGGATATGGAGGAATTGTAAACCTCGGAAAGAAAAGACGCAGACCTTACGGGGTCAGAATTACAGCAGGATATACTAAGGAGGGAAAGGCTATATACAAATATTTGGGATATTATGCAAAGCGGCAGGATGCACTTGCGGCTTTGGCAGAATACAATCTGCGCCCTTATGACATAGACGGCAGAAACAAAACATTTGCCGAAGTGTATGAGCTGGCAAGCAAAGCTGCTTTCAGAGAGGCAAGCCATCAAAAAATAGTTTCATACAAAGCAGCTTACAAAAAATGCGCAGCTATCCACAATATGAAAATATCACAGATAAAGACAGCAGAGCTTCAGAGCGTTCTTGATAATTGCGATACAAGAAGTCTGAGTTCCCTTAACAACATAAAAGTTGTGTTTCATACCGTGTTTAAGTATGCTTTGCAGAATGATTTTATAATAAAGGATTATTCGGAATTTGTCAGAATAGACAATACCTCCGAAAAGAAAAACAAAACCATATTCACTGATGATGAAATAAATCGGCTTTGGAAAAATGAAAACGATTTTTACTGCAGGGTAGTTCTTATACTCATCTATTCAGGTTTCCGTATAAATGAGCTTCTGACACTCAAGGTAGAAAATGTCAACCTTGGAGATGGCTATATGCAGGGTGGTCTTAAAACAAAAAATGGCAAAAACCGCATCGTGCCTATTCATTCTCGCATAAGGTCTTTTATTGAAGATTTTTACAACCCCGAAAATGAATTTCTCATTAACCGAAATGGCAAAAAGGTTTTATACCATACTTTCAAAAACAACTGCATAACCACACTTAACCGCCTTGGCATAAATCACACTCTGCACGAATGCCGTCACACAACCGCAAGCCTTCTGAGCCGCTATGGGGCAAAAGACACAAACATAAAAAAGATTTTGGGACACTCTGCAATGGACCTAACCAAAGACATATATACACATGTACAGCTTGCCGAGCTCAAACAAACAATTTCATTAATACCGTAAGGCGATATCTGTATATTACGTGTATATTGTATGTATATTGTATTCCAAAATACTACGGCTCAGCGGAGAGTAAAAAACACAGCGAAAGTTGAAAAATATCACAAAAACCGCAATTTTAACTACTTTTAAATTTTAATTATTTTTAATGGTTTTATAATTGCATTTTTTCAGATTGGTGATATACTTTTGTTAAATAATAAAAATAAAGAAGTCGGAAACGGACTTCGGAATTTATTTTGAAATGAAAGGACTTGATAAAATGAGTGACTTTGAAAATGAAAGAGATATTAATGAAGAAATCGCTGAAAATTCTGATGCTTTAGTGGAAAGCGGCGAAATGTTCACAGAGGAACATTCTGAAAAACCTGCCGAAAGTGGGGAAATCGTTTCGGAGGAAAATGGCGAGGCAATGACTGAAGAAGTAAAAGCGGATACAGAGCATACATCTTTTGCAGAAAAGTCGGAAAGTGGGGAGTCCGCTTTTACGGAGTTTTCGGGTCAGTCAGCTTCTCAGGACGAACCTCATGCGGGAGCCGTTATACTGACGCCGAAAAAGCACAGAAAAAAGAAGGCTTCCGGAAAGGCTGCCGCAATTCTGGCAGGTGCGGCTGTAATTTGCTGTTCCGTAGGATTCGGCATGGGTGCAGGAGGTTATCTTAACAAAATAGGAGGAATAACCGCTACATCGGGCAGCGACGTAAGTCTTCAGTACGGCGAGGGGGCAGAAAACACACCTATTGAATACACCACCAATTTCACAAGCATCAAGGACGTATTCGACGCAGTTGAGGACTCTATCGTAAATATAAGCATAAAGGTAAGCACAACCAATATGTGGCTTGAAACAGTTGAAGCGACAGGCTCCGGCTCCGGCATAATTTACAAAATAGACGGCGATGATGTTTACATCGTCACAAACAACCATGTTGTCGAAAACGCCAATACGGTTTCCGTATCCGTTACGGGAGAGGAACAGGTAAACGCCACACTCGTAGGCAGAGATGTGCAGAATGACCTTGCCGTAATAAAGGTAAGCAAGGCAGACCTTAATGCAGCAGGTGTAAGCGATGTAAAGGCTGTTGAATTTGTTTCCGAAGATACTGCGGAAATGGGCGAAACCGTTCTTGCAATAGGAAACGCCCTCGGCGACGGCAAGTCGATAACTCAGGGCATTATAAGCGCAAAAAACAAAGCCGTTAAAATCGACAATAAAAATCTGACGGTTATACAGACAGATGCCGCTGTCAATCCCGGAAACTCCGGCGGCGCTCTCGTAAATCTTGACGCAAAGGTTATAGGAATAAACACCGCAAAAATAGGCGGCACTGTTGTTGAGGGTACCGGATATGCCATACCTTCCTATATTGCAGTGGGCATAGTCAATCAGATCATCTCAAACGGCACTGTTGAAAGACCCTATCTCGGTGTAGTATGTTTTACAATTACTGACAGCTTCAAGCAGATGTACAACCTTGACATAGACGGCATATTCGTAAGAGAGGTAGAGCAGGGCAGCGCAGCCGAAAAAGCCGGACTTATTGCAAGCGACATTATAACCGCCGCAAACGGAACCCCCGTAAAATCACAGGAGGAGCTTCAGAAAATCATTTCCGCTTCAAAGGTCGGCGATACGCTCAAAATAGATTATATAAGGAACGGACAGGAGAAAAAGACTGTGGATGTAATTCTTGAAAATTACAACGAGAAATTTTAAGTTTGACGGAAGGTGCAGAATATGAGTGAATTTGATACAGAAAAGAAGCCCGATGAGGTAATTAAAAAATATTTCGGGAAAAGCGATTCAGGCTCCGATGAAGAACCGAAGGAAAAGAAAAGCCATTTTTACAGGAATTTCATAATTTGCATAGTTATTATTTCGCTGTGCCTTGGATCTGTAAGCTTCGGTCTTTCGGCGGCGGGGCTGTCGCCAAAAATAAATCTCGGGAATATATTTGCTTCCGATGAAAAAGAAGCCGAAACAGAGGCGGAACAGGAAAACAACGGACTTTTTGGCAGCGGCAGCGAGGCTGTTCCCATGTCCTATACGGCTGAGAGTATATATGAAGCCTCAACAAACAGAGTAAACCTCATAAAGAGAGTAAAGCCTTCTGTTGTGGCTATAAGCACGGTTTCATATGCGCAGGATTTCTTTTTCGGAACCAGACAGGTTTCGGGCAGCGGCTCAGGCTTTATATTTGCCAAAGATGCTTACAACGTATACATTGCCACAAACAACCATGTTGTAAGCGGCGCTGTTGACTTAACTGTTTCCTTTGATGAAAATACCGTGATTCCGGGAAAGGTTGCGGCGACAGACCAGAACGCCGATCTTGCAGTGGTTACTATAAAAACCTCCGATCTGAAAGAGGCAGGGATAAATAATGTCACAGTTGTTTCCTTCGGCGACTCCACCAAAGTAAACGTAGGCGATCCGGTAATAGCCATAGGCAATGCCCTTGGCGAAGGAATTACAGCAACCGCAGGCGTTGTAAGCGTTATTTCAAAAAAGATAAATATACAGGGCAAAACCCTCGATGTTATACAGATCGATTCGGCAATAAATCCGGGAAACTCCGGCGGACCGCTGTTTAACTCAAAAGGCGAGGTTATAGGAATAACGACTGCAAAGCTTTCAAGCGCAACAATAGAGGGAATAGGATATTGCATAGCCTCAAGTGCTGCTGCCCCTGTATTCAAACAGCTTGCCGAGGGAAATTCGGCTCCTACTCTGGGCGTAACCGTTACTGCTGTGCCAAAGGAATATGTATCTCAGCTTGGCACCTCCGCAGGAGCATATGTTATTGACGTAACCAAAGGCGGAAACGCTTATATGGCAGGCATTCAGGTGGGCGACATTATTACGTCATTCAACGGAAATGCAATCTTCGGACCCGACCAGCTTGTGGAAAACATAAAGCAATGCAAATCAAATGACGTTGTGGAAATAACGGGTATAAGAAATGCTCAGACATTTAAAGTAAAAACTACTCTATATCCTCCCAAAAACTGAATAACGTACACAATGGACGGAACGAATATGGTTCCGTCCTTTTTTTATCCATATTGTGTAATTTCTGGTCATGAACTTTATATAGCTTTCCATGATTTTTCTGCCCGTCTGTAAACCTGAGCAGCTCAGCAGACAGCCGCTTAAAAAAAAATAATTCAAATTGTATCATAAATATTGACAAAAGCTTGCAAAAATAATATAATATGTATGGTGGATTACATCTGTGCATGACTTGTATTTTACTATATAAAACAATTTAATCAGAGCAGATAAAAATATCGAAATGACCGCAATTGGTTTTTTATACAAATCCGATTGCAAAGTCCTTTAAATATTCTTGCTCTTCTCTGGTATAATTTATTTGCATCACCACAATCATTTTATTTTTTTACCTTTTTAAATATTATGATCATTGTATTATACTTGTTGAGCGCAGGGTAATCCCCTTTTTTCATATCACCCTGTCCATTTTATGCCTACAAATACTTACCCAGAATTGAGAAATAAAAAACCGCATATCTCTGCGGTTTTTTTGATGCACCTTCAGGAGCCTGAACCGTGGACCTTCTGATTCAGAGTTACCTATGATGAAAAGACCAAGACACCGGGGCTTGAGCTTTTGCTTAAAGGTATTCCCATTAGATTGACGGAGAAACCAAAACCGCCACAAAACCGTCAGGGGGCTTAATGTAAACGGCACCAATATAGTCGGATTAAAGGATCTCTGCAATGCTCTTTGTAATATGGAGATTGACTATAAGGACAGACCTGTTATAAAAAGGCAGTAAGCGTAAAAAACACTTATAAACCGGTGTTTTTAAAATTTTCACAATAAACATCAAAGCTTACAAATCGAATCGAAAAGGTTATTAAATTACATTTGATATAAATAAAAAAACCGCTTGTTTCAGCGGTTTTTTTGATGCACCTTCAGGGGCTCGAACCCTGGACCTTCTGATTAAGAGTCAGCTGCTCTACCAACTGAGCTAAAAGTGCATAATATTTAGTTGTTTTATCAATCAACTTTGTTGTTTTATCAAACAACTTTGTTGTTTCTCAACCAACAATAACTATGATACCACCTATGCCGATGTTTGTCAAGACTTTTTTTATTTTTTTCGTTTTGGTTCTTTGTAAAATCAAATCACAATAAATTTACAAAGATTACAAATTATACTTGAATAGTCGGGAATATTGGATTAAAATTAATATATAGGGTGTCTGGGGTTTGGGCGAGTGTCTGAACATTATGGGGCGCAGGCATCGGATATTATATAGAAGGATTTTAATTAAAAAGGAGGTATTTTTTATGAAAAAACTGCTGAGTATTATGCTGAGCATCTCTCTTGCTGTTTCGGGCAGTGCCTTTGTGATTCCTGTAAGTGCGGCAAACCGCAACATAACGGTAGGCAAAAGCCACATGGCAGAATTTACGTCCATTCAGGAGGCTCTTGACAGCATAACCTTTACTCCAAGTGAAAGCTCAAATGTTATTATCAACATTGAACCGGGAACTTATTTTGAACCTATAACTGTGGACATTCCCTACGTCACCTTCAACAATACTGACAAAACGGGAGAGGAGCCTGTTATTATAGCCTATGACAATGCTTCTGTCCATGAAAGCGATCCTGCCAAAAGTCTGGGCACGCAAGGCTCGGCTACCGTAACGGTTACGGAGAAGGCTCACGACTTCACGGCAAACAACATAACCTTTGAAAATACGTATAATTTAGACCAGCCCAACCTTGGCAGTGACGGAGGCAGAGCGCAGAATCAGGCTGTTGCCGTTGTTACCCTTGGCGACAGAATTAGCTTTTACGGCTGCTCATTCCTTGGCAGACAGGACACGCTTTATCTCAAGGGAGCATCAGCCGGTCAGGACGTTTACGGACACGCCAACAATGCAAGAGTTTATCTGAAGGACTGCTTCATAGAAGGCACTGTTGACTATATTTTCGGCGATGCAACTGCCGTTTTTGAAAACTGCGACCTGAATATGGCTTATTACTCCGGCGGCGGTCACTATACTGCTGCAAACACAACGCTCTTCAACATAGGCTATGTATTCATTGACTGTATACTTACCGCCGATAAGGGGCTTGACGGAGTTACGTCCGATGTGGATTTGGGCAGACCGTGGCAGGCTGACAGCACATACCCAAATTATGGCTCCCATACCGCATTCATAAACTGCTCTATGGACGACAGAATAGAAAGCTATGGTTTTTCACTCTGGAATGAAGCCACTGTTGAAAACAAAATAAGATATTACGAATACGGCACAAAGAACCTTGACGGCAGCGATATGAACATGGGCGACAGAGCCGGATATGTAAAAATACTCACAGATGAACAGGCATCGGCATACACGGCTCAGAACATACTTTCAGGTCTTGACGGCTGGAATCCTGAGGGAGCAGAGGGAGAAGCCGATTTTTCCGTTGCAGATATAACCCTTAACAGCTGCAACATAGAAATACCCCTCTACGATACATACGAGCTTAAGCCCTTTGTTCTTCCCGTTGAAGCGGAAAATAAATCCGTTGTATTTACGTCAAGCGATAATTCAATAGCAACCGTTGACAGCAAAGGAATTATAAAGGCAGTCGGAAAGGGCGCATGTACCGTTACGGCGGTCACCTCTGAAAACGGTTTTTCGTCAACGGCAAATATAAGGGTTACGGACGCAAAAACAAAGGCTCCTGTAATTGACAGCATATCCATAAGCAAAACAAAGGATATTTTGCCGGGAGATACACTTATGGCAAAATACAGCTTTGCTCTTCCGTCAGACAATGACATAGACGACTCACTTATAAGGTGGTATTCGGGAGATAAGGCAGTAAAACAGGGCAAAAAGGACTACGCCGGTTATTATATTGTTGACGAGGACGATGTAGGCAAGGAAATACGCCTTGAAGTCGTGCCGTCAACCACCACATCATATGGTCTTAAGGGCGAGGCGGTTTCCACAGCGACCGAAGCCGTAAAGCAGCCCGCTTATGAAACGGCTCCCGTTTATATAAACGAAGGATTTGAAAGTCTTGAAGCCATACCCTTCTCATCGGAAACAAAATCCCTTAGCTCCGATTTTGCCATATTTACAGGGGAGGACTATTCAGCCCTTGGTGTAAACACGCTTAATGACGTGAGAATACTTTCAGATGAAAAAATCCCCGGACAGTTCTCTCTTTCGGCAAGAATGAGGTTCAATCCGGAAACAACGGGCTTTACATCTACGGACGTATATGACATAATTACCAACTATGATAAGGAAACAAACAGCTATTACCGCTTCAACATCTCAAGGGGCAGCAATACAAGCTCTGTAAAAATGTATGCTTACGAGTGTATAAACGGAGAAGAAACACTTCTCGGAAGCAATGAGGAAAGCTGTGCAAACAAGGTACATCAGAATTCCGGCAGCGGAAATGAGTGGTTTACCGTAAACATTGTCGTTTCGCCGACAAGAGTAAAATATACCCTTACGCTTCAGGGCGATACCTCTGCTCTGGCAAAAATAATCACAGACAGAGAAAGCACTCTCGGAAGCGGATATCTGGGAATAAGATCCTACGGCAAGGTAGGCGTTCTCCTTATGGACGATCTCAAGGTAACGGGAAGCAGATCGGGCGTAAAGACATATGACGAAAACAAAATCCAGATATTCCTTGCCGGAGACTCCACAGTCAAAACCTACGGCATAGAAAAATCAACCGGCGGTTGGGGCGAATTCCTGCAGGACTATTTTGACAGCGACAAGGTGGAAATAGTAAACAAGGCAGAGGGCGGCAGAAGCACACGTTCCTTTATAAATCAGGGCAGGCTTGATGAAATCCTCAGCGAAATAGGCAAAGGAGATTATCTGTTTATACAGTTCGGACACAATGACTGCTCGGACGGTGAGGACTATCTCGAAGAAAGGTATGCGCCCATAGGCACTCCCGATGAAAACGGCATATATCCCACCACACCCGGCACAAAATCGGAAACGCCGGAGGATCTCCTTGCCCTTGATACATCATATCCGTACAGCAGCACCTACTATTCCTATGACTGCGGCGGAACATATAAGTGGTATCTCAAGCAGTATATAGAGGGCGCAAGGGCTAAAGGCGCTGTTCCCGTACTTGTAACGCCTATTACAAGAATGTATTTCAATGATGACAATGTGATAAAACCTCACCACGACGACAGCACAACAAACAGCAATGCATATGTAAGTGCTATGAAGCAGGTTGGCGAGGAGGAGGGAGTAGTTGTTCTCGATCTGTTCGGAGCAACGGAGGCTCTCTACAATAAGCTCGGTCCCATTGATGCGGCTCTTCTCCACGATGTAAAGACTGACGGAATGATAGACAAAACCCATCAGAGCAAGCACGGAGCATTTACAACCGCAGGACTTCTGAGAGAGCTTGTGGATAAGTCGGGACTCGAAATAAAGAAATATACCAAAGATCCCGAAAATATTGTATCATCTACGGAAGGACTCAGAAAGGCAACCGCTTTTATTTTGGGAGATTCGACTTCCTGCATATATGAAAATGACAAAAACCACTCTGTTCCGCGGGGCGGCTGGGGTATGTATATAGGCAATTATATGTCGGACAGTCTGAATATAAGAGATCTGGCAATAAGCGGAAGAAGCTCCAAGAGCTTTACTGTGGAGGATAATTATAAAACATTCCTGAGCGATGTCAGAAAGGGAGATTATGTTTTCATACAGTTCGGACACAACGACAGGAAAAATTCCACTCCCGAAGATGCAGAAAACCGCTATACAGACGGCGCAGGGGATAAGAATACCCCCGGCTCATTCAAATATTATCTTTACAACTATTATGTGAAGCCGACACAGGAAGCAGGAGCCATACCCATTCTTGTTACGCCTGTTTCGGAAAGAGTATTTGAAAACGGAAAGACAGCCGATACCCACGGAATATATGATGATGCCGTAAGAGAGCTTGCCGCAGAGCTTGACATTTCACTGCTTGATCTGACAGCAATATCAGCAGATCTTTACAATGCTGTGGGAGAAAGCGGAACGGAAAAAATGTTTGCTTGTTATACCGACACCGAAGCCGGCATTGACAACGTACACTTCAACCACTACGGCGGTGATCTTATTGCGCGCTATATAGCCGTAAATCTTCTGAACGATTCGTCAACAATCAAAAACTATGTAAGCCCGGATAAGCTTAATGCGGAAGAAAACATATATGCCACAAGAGGCGATTTTATAACCGACATTATGACGCTGATAGGCAAAACAGACGTGCCGGCAGATAACTTCCCCGACGTTGACCCCGGCAAGGCATATGCAAATGCAGCAGGCAATGCAAAAGAGTCCGGCGTGACATCGGGAAGCGATATATACGGCAATTTCAACCCTGAGGACTATCTGTTAAGACAGGATATGTTCACACTGACGTATAATGTACTTAAGGCAGCAGGCGTTGAACTTAAAACCGACAAAAATCCTGTGGAGGGATTTATTGATTCGGCTGAAATTTCCGATTATGCAAAAGATCCTCTCAATGCTCTCATAGAAAATGAAGTCATAGGCGGAGCATCGGGAAAAGCCCTTAATCCAAGGAAATATGCAGAAAAAGCGGAAACGGCTTCTGTTACGAACCAGCTCTATAAGGTTCTTGCAGCCGCGGTCAAATAAAAACTGAATATCAATATATTTAATTAATATGGTATAACATCTTACACCTCTGCGGATAATAAGTTCTGCGGAGGTGTTTTTATGAAAAACAGTGAAACGGAAATTCTGAACCAGATCCATCAGGCAGCGGATATGGGAAGGCAAAGCCTTGTCCATATAGCGGAGCTTACAAAGGATAAGGAGCTTAAAGCCGCCCTTGAAAGCAAAATAGGAGCTTATAAGACCACATATTATATATCGGAGGAAATGCTCAACGACAGAAATGCGGATAAGGTTGACGGGGCAAAATCATCTTCGGTTTTTATGGCAAAGATAATGACTGATCTTAAACACATGAAAGATCCTTCTTCGTCAGAGCTTGCCGATATGGTAATTCAAGGCTCCACAATGGGCATAACAAAGCTTACAAAGCTACTCAACTCATATTCGGGGAGCGACAGCGAAGTAATAAGCTTTGCACAGAAAGAAATTGACAGCGAGCAGGAAAATATTGAGAATATGAAAAAATTCTTATAATGTCACGCTTTGCAGATGATCCGGAGGGGCTGCTCGGGGCGGGGCGATGCGTCAAAAGCGAGGGGGCGGACTTCGTCCGCCCCCTCGCTTTTGACGCATCGCCCCGCCCCCGACCGTCGGAGGGAAATCAGCCAAAGGGGGCAGCGCAGCTGCCCCCTTTGGCTGATTTCCCTCCGACGGTCGGCATTTTCATACGATTTCGCCAGCGGCGATATCGTATGAAAATGCCGAGCAGCCTTATGTGGTTTTTGTTTATACTATAAATAATTCTATAATTATCACTGCGATTGAACAGCCTGCCGCAACCACAAACAGACTTCCTCCAAAGTAAGCCGCCAAAATTCCCACAATAAGAGCAGCCGCAGCCGAAACGGGACTTCCCGTTGCAGAAAGTATGGCAGGAAACGTCATTACGGATAAGGTCACGTATGGCACATAATAAAGAAAAGAACGCAGAGTCCTGTTTTTTATCTTCTTTCTTATAAGGGTAAGGGGCAGCACTCTCACAGCGTATGTGACTGCTGCCATTGTCAGAATATATATGTATGCCTCAGACATCATCTTCCTCCTTCACAGGGAACAGCACAGCGGCTGCAAAGGATATTACGGCGGTGAGTATTATTATTTTTGTTCCGCCGCTTATAAAGTCAAACATTGAAAGCCTGTTCATTATATAGCTTAAAGCAAACGAAACGACCACAAGAGCCGCTATTATTCTGCTTTTTCTTGCAGGCGGTATAAATACGGCAATAAACATACCGTAAAGACTTACGCTGAATGCGCTTATAAGTATATCGGGCATAATGCTCCCCAGAACAGCGCCTGTAATTGTACCCAATGTCCAAGCCGGAATAGTGAGAGAAATAACCCCGAATGTATAATATGGGCTAAGTCTTCCGGGAACCGATATGGAAAGCCCGAATATTTCATCTGTCACGCCAAGCCCCATTATAAGTCTTTCAGTAATCCCCGTGTTCTGCTCAAGCTTCTGACTGAGGGCTGCCGACATCAATATATACCTCGCATTTATAATAAGCTGCATAACAGCCATTTCTATATAGGAGCCTGAAGCCGCAATAACGGAAAAGCCTGCAAATTCACCTGCCGACGAAAAGCTTGTAAAGCTTGCCAGACCCGATTCGGCTATTCCCAGACCTGCGCTTGCCGCCGCAACTCCTATGGTTATGGATACTGCATAATAGCCAAGGGCAATGGGAAGACTGTCAACAAGTCCTTTCAGATAATTTTGTTTTCTCATAATTCACCTCCGACAGTTTTATTCTATTATATAACAATTATCTGTTTTTTCAAATAAGTTTTTGCCCCTTTTTAATTTTTTTATTGAAATTGACTTTAAAATTATGTAGAATATATACAAATATATTAATAAACGAGGTATAAAGTATGATTCTTGCCATAGATATAGGGAATACAAATATTGGAATAGGCGTTATTGACAAAAGAGGAACGGCTCTGTTTTATTCAAGAGTGAAAACCGACCATTCACGTACAGATGTTCAGTACGCAATAGATCTCAAAAATATATTGGAGCTTTACGGCGCTGACCTCTCCGAAATAGACGGGAGCATTATTTCAAGCGTTGTTCCGCCGGTTCTTAACGCCGTAAGGCGTGCTGTCAAAATCGTTCTGGGTGATTATCCTATGGTTGTGGGACCCGGAATTAAAACGGGGCTTAATGTGCTTACCGACAATCCATCGGAAACAGGCAGCGACAGAATAGTTACGGCAGTGGCTGCTTTGGGCAAATTCAATCCGCCGCTTATAATTATAGATATGGGTACGGCAACAACCGTTGAGGTTGTTGACGAAAACAGAAATTACATAGGCGGCTGCATATGTCCGGGAGTTAAAACATCTCTTGACGCACTTTCGGAAAAGGCGGCTCAGCTTCCTCATATCAGTCTTGAAAAACCAAAAAATGCCATTGGCAAAAACACTGTGGATTGTATGAGAAGCGGCATTATACTCGGCTCTGCTGCTATGATTGACGGGCTTATAAATTATTTTGAAGAAGAAATGGGCAGAAAAACCACAAGGATAGCCACCGGCGGACTTGCATCGGATATAATACCTTATTGCAAAAACAAAATCTATCTCAGCAGCAATCTGCTTATGGACGGTCTTTTTATAATCTACAACAAAAACAAACGGGCTAAAGCTATGTAAATGTTCCGCACCCTATGCCGGAATGTCCCTGACATTCCGTCATAGGGGCACGGGGCGGGGAGGGGAGGGCGCTGCGCGCCCTCCCCTCCCCCAGATTGTCCGAAAAACATATGAAAATCATAAATAAAATCTTTATTAGTTTTACGTAACGAACATAAAAAAGA
>CANQXR010000051.1 GCA_947627855.1 uncultured Clostridia bacterium | reverse complement strand
TAGCTTGTCGAAATTTCCATAGATACGTCTTAATCTATCACATACCTCAAAATCTCCCAGAATTATTTTACACTAACATAAAACCTCGACAAAGGCTAAAAATTGCAACTTTAATTGTCACATTTTAATTAAAATCTAATGACCGTTGTGTTCTTAGATTTTGAGCCGGAGGTAAACACAGCCACCGCAACGGCGGCTTGCCCTTTACCTCGGTGAAAATAAATGCTATAATTGT
Source organism: uncultured Clostridia bacterium (assembly GCA_947627855.1). Classification (GTDB taxonomy): domain Bacteria; phylum Bacillota; class Clostridia; order Lachnospirales; family CAG-274; genus JAJQCI01. The sequence continues at coordinate 16,358 of CANQXR010000051.1, read as the reverse complement.
TTTGCGATGGCTCAGACTAAGGTTGTGTGCCTGAGTTTCTCGCCATCGGTGATTTTTATCTGCATTTATTTTTGCCGAGGTCAAGGGTGGCGTCCCCTATGCCTCATATGCTTCGTTTGCTGTTTTGTAGTTTAATATTCGTCTTGGATAGTTATTTACCCAGTCTTCTATTTCTTGTAGTCGATTTTCAGATATTGTTCCTATATCTGTTCCTTTGGGAATAAATCGTCTGAGCATTCTGTTGCCGTTTTCGTTGCTTCCTCTTTCCCAGCTGCAATAAGGGTGAGCATAGAAAACATCGGAGCATTTGCCGGCTTTCTTTATTCCCTCATTGTCTAAAAATTCGGGTCCGTTGTCTGCTGTTATTGTTTTTATAACATCATCAAAATCTCCACCTAACTTTTTGCGTGCTTTCTTTATTGCCCTTAATACCTCCTTTTGGGTCTTGTCTTTTATTAAAATGTAAATTGATTTTCTGGTTTTTCTCTCTACAAGTGTTAAAATGGCAGGTTTTGTGCCTTTTTTGCCTATTACAAGGTCTATTTCCCAATGCCCCTTTTCACTGCGACTATCTATTTTTTTATCTCTCTCAGATATGCTTTTCCCTTTCTTATTGTTAAGAGCAACTGTTCTGACCTTTTTATAGCCTTTCTTTCTGCCTCGCTTTTTTATAAGCAAATCTTTGTTGCTTATATTTAAAAATAATCCTTTATCTATGTAATTGTACAATGTTTTTGTACATATTTGTGTACCAAATTTTTTATCTTCTGTCTTCAGTCTGCCAATAACAGCATCGGGAGAATAATGCTCTTTCTTTATTTTGTCTTCAATATATTCTACAAGCTTATAGTCTTTGCCAATTTTATAATTCCGTCCCTTTCTTGAAGCATTCTCGTCATGTCTTCTCTGAGCAACATCAGCTTTATAGACTTCTGTCTCAATATAGTCTTCTTCGTCTTTTTTAAAGTTTGGATTATGCTTTCTTTGCTTAACCAAACCCAATTTCTTCTCACGCTGTATTGTTCTTACGTTGCAGCCAATAAACTCTGCTATTTGGGAAGGCTTTAAGCCCTCTTCAAAATATCCTTCAATTTTATACCTGTCTTTTTCGGTTAACTGTTGCCAAGAAGCTCTTCTTGTGTTATTATTATTTTGTTCCATTTAGATCATCTCCTGTTATTATTTTTTGTGGTAATTAGATTTTAACTCGTTTTGATCCTAAATGGAACTTCTTTTTGCGTCAATTTATTTTACAACTTACTTCCTTTATGTTTTGTTGAGAAAAATGCTTGACAATGGCGTTTTTTGGTTATATAATAATTATGTTTGATTACCACTTCAATCCGTTAGCCCCGGAATTGGAAATTGTAATTTTAAACATGTTTAATGGAGGAACAATAATGAGAACCACTTTTATAGCTAAAACTGCTGAAGTTGAGAGAAAATGGTTAGTAATTGACGCTGAAAACAAAACTCTCGGTCGCCTTGCTTCTGAAATCGCATCAATTCTCAGAGGTAAGAAAAAGCCTATTTTCACACCCTTTATAGATACGGGTGATTATGTGATCGTTATAAACGCCGCAAAGGTAGCCGTTACAGGCAAAAAACTTACGGATAAGGTTTACAGACATCACACAGGCTGGACAGGCGGACTTAAAGAAACTACCCTTAATGAAATGCTTCAGAAAAAACCCGAAGAGGTTATAAGACTTGCTGTAAAGGGTATGCTGCCGAAGAACGCTCTCGGAAAGCATATGCTTAGTAAACTTCATGTTTACGCAGGTCCCGAACATAAGCACGAAGCACAGAAGCCCGAAGTTTATAATTTCGAAGGTTAATAGGAGGTAGAAAATATGGCATCAGTTAGATATTACGGAACAGGCAGAAGAAAGTCTTCTGTAGCCAGAGTATATCTGGTTCCCGGAACAGGCAAAATAACCATTAATAAAAGAAGCATCGATGATTATTTCGGACTTGACACCTTAAAGCTCATCGTTCGCCAGCCCCTTGAAATAACAGGTACAATCGGTAAGTACGATGTTGAAGCAAAGGTAGAAGGCGGCGGAACAACCGGTCAGGCAGGCGCTGTTCGTCACGGAATAGCAAGAGCTCTCCTTGAAGTTGACGCCGATCTCAGAGTTTCACTTAAAAGAGCCGGTCTTTTAACCAGAGACCCCAGAATGAAGGAAAGAAAGAAGTACGGCTTAAAAGCAGCCCGTCGTGCTCCTCAGTTCTCAAAGAGATAAAAAATTTCTCACTATATTTACCCCAAAAGCCGCCGTTTTGGCGGTTTTTTTATTGCTGCACAAAGAAAGATCTGCGGGTTTTAAACCGCAGATCTCTGTTAATCTTCCGTAAATTTCAATGAGCCTATATAGGGTAGGTTGCGATATCTCTGAGAATAGTCAAGTCCATAGCCCACAACAAATTTGTTTGGTATTTCAAAGCCCGTATAGTCAACGTCTATTTCAAAATCCCTTCTTATAGGTTTGTTGAGCAGCGCAGCAAGCCTGATGGAGCTTGGCTTTCTGCTTGACAGCCTGTCAATAAGCATATGCAGCGTCCTGCCGGTATCTATTATATCCTCAACTATCAGAACGTGCCTGTTTTTGATGGATATGTCAAGATCCAGATTGATTTTGACGTCCCCCACCGACTCTGTACCGTCATAATAGCTTGATACGTCCATAAAGCACATTTCAACAGGCATATTAAGCCTTTTTGCAAGATCCGTCATAAAAAATACAGATCCCTTAAGTATACCCAAAAGAATAATGCTATTTCCGTTATAGTCGCTGTTTATCTGAGCAGCTATTTCACCAATTCTTTTCTGAATATCTTCCTCAGAAATTAAAACCGATACACTTTCCGACATTAAGAAACACCTCCCAAAAAATTTATTATATTGTTATTATACTACCTCTTTTGCGTCTTTTCAACATTTTTACAAAAAATATGCACTTTTTTTATTTTCGCCTACCGGACTGCGTATGCACAGGGCGGCGGAGAGCGAGGGGAAAGGAGGGGAGGGGAGAAGAGGAGAAGCGGGCAAGCCCGCTTCTCCTCTTCTCCCCTCCCCTCCTTTCCCCTCGCTCTCCGCCGCCCCACGGCTCGTGCTGTTCAGACCACCTTCGGTGGTACGAACGGCACGGGCAGCATTTTTGTATAAAATCAACAAACAAACTGTATTTTTGTGACGGTTTTTCAGAATTTGCGTGAAAAATCTTGACAGGGTAAAAAGAAAATAATATAATAGATTTAGTGATAGTGAAGTCATTAGCTTCTTGTGGATTATTGGCATTCTGCTTTTTTATGGAAGCAAGAATGCTTTTTTTATACTTTGCTGAGAGAGGGGATCGTTTTGAAAAATACACCGCATATCAATCAAATGGCAGAAATAAGCGATATATGCCTGCTTCCGGGAGATCCTTTGAGGGCTGAGTTTATAGCCCGTGAATATCTGGCGGAAAGCAAGTGCTTCAACCGTATAAGGGGAGCATTGGGATATACCGGCAAATATAAAGATGTGAATATCTCAGTATTCGGCACAGGCATGGGTATGCCTTCTATGGGAATATATTCTTATGAACTGATAAATATATTCAAAGCAAAATGCCTTATACGAATAGGCAGCATGGGAGGATATTCAGACAGGCTGAATGTAAAGGATATAGTAATAGCTCTCGGAGCATCGACAAATTCAGCGTTTGCCTCTCAGTATGGACTTAAGGGCAGTTACAGTGCCGTCGCAGATTTCGACCTTGTATGCACCGGCGTAAAGGTCTGTAAAATGAAGGGCATTGACCCTGTTGTGGGAAGCATACTTACAAGCGACACATTTTACTCTGACAGCAATGATGCTGAGAATTGGAAAAAGATGGGTATTCTCGGTGTTGAGATGGAAACAGCCGCCCTTTATATGACCGGGGCAAGGTATGGGGCAAAAACACTCTCATTCCTTACAGTTTCCGACCATCTGTATAAGACCGAGGAGCTTACGGCAAAACAAAGAGAAACATCATTTAATGAGATGATAGAAGCAGCTCTCGAAACAGCGGTTTTGGCAAAAACGGAAGGATTGGTGAAATAAATGAGCTTGATTTCTTATCTGTTAAACGGACTTAGTCTGGGAGCGGTATATGCCATAATAGCCTTGGGATATACCATGGTTTACGGTATTGCGAAAATGCTTAATTTTGCTCACGGCGATGTAATAATGGTCGGAGCATATGTGGTTTTTGTGATAGTCAGCGGAATGGGCTTTGCTCCTCTTATAGGCATATTTGCTTCTGTTGCTGTGTGTACGGCGGCAGGTGTGATTATAATGATGGTTGCTTACAGACCTCTTTTGCAGGTATCTAAGCTTGCTGTACTTATAACAGCCATAGGCGTAAGCTATTTCCTCCAGAATGTTGCCCTTCTTATATTCGGTGCAGACACAAAGTCATTTTCATCTGTGGTAAGCTTTGACGGCTTTTCTCTTGCAGACGGAAGAATCAATGTATCGGGAGAAACGGTTGTTACTATTCTTGCCTGCATTGTTATAATGGTAGTGCTTACATTGTTTATCAAATATACAAAAGCCGGCAGGGCGATGCTTGCTGTATCGGAAGATGCCGGAGCGGCTCAGCTTATGGGCGTTAATGTAAATGGAACCATTGCCCTTACATTCGCAATAGGCTCGGCTCTTGCAGCTATTGCAGGCGTTCTGCTCTGCTCGTCCTATCCCTCACTTACGCCCTACACAGGCTCCATGCCGGGCATAAAGGCGTTTGTTGCCGCAGTGTTCGGCGGAATAGGCTCTATCCCCGGCGCATTTATAGGAGGGCTTCTTCTTGGCATAATAGAAATTCTTGGCAAGGCATACATTTCATCTCAGATGGCTGACGCTATAGTCTTTGCGGTTCTTATAGTTGTTTTGCTTGTAAAGCCTACGGGGCTTTTGGGCAGAGAAATTCAGGAAAAGGTTTGAGGTGGCGTATATGGCAAAGAAAATATTTACAAAGGACAACAGCACTTATATTATAGTTATATTGGCATACATAATTGTTGAAGCCCTTATAGGAACGGGAAATCTGTCAAGCCTTATGAAAGGACTTCTTGTACCCCTATGTGTATACGTCATACTTGCCGTTTCCCTTAATATAACGGTGGGAATACTGGGAGAGCTTTCTCTCGGTCATGCAGGATTTATGTGTGTGGGAGCTTTTTCGGGAGCCTTTTTCACACAGCTTGTAGGCGATTCCTTAAACGGCGGATTGAGATTTGCAATAGCCATTCTCATAGGCGCTGTTGTTGCCGCAGTTTTCGGTATACTCATAGGCATACCCGTTCTAAGGCTGAAGGGCGATTATCTCGCCATAGTGACACTTGCTTTTGGTGAGATAATTAAAAATATAATCAATATACTTTATGTGGGAACAGACGCAAACGGACTACACATATCCATTAAAAATGCAGCGGCTCTTAATCTGGATCCTGAAACGGGACGCATAATCATAAAAGGCGCACAGGGCATATCGGGCACGCCGTCCGATTCAAGCTTTACAATAGGCGTTATTCTGGTGCTTATTACTCTGTTTGTTACCCTTAATCTCATTCATTCGAGAACAGGCAGGGCTATTATGGCTATACGCGACAACAGAATTGCCGCAGAATCCATAGGCATAAACATAACGAAATATAAGCTTCTCGCTTTCACTGTATCGGCTGCATTCGCAGGTATAGCGGGTGTGCTTTACGCTCACAACCTCTCCTCTCTCGTAGCTCTGCCAAAGAATTTCGGATATAATATGTCCATTATGATATTGGTATTCGTGGTTCTGGGAGGCATGGGAAATATAAGAGGCTCGGTAATAGCCGCCGTTGTGCTTACACTTTTGCCTGAGCTTCTGAGAGGTCTTAACGAATACAGAATGCTTATTTATTCCGTTGTTCTTATAGCGGTTATGATTTTAAGCTGGAGCCCTACGGCAAAGGCTTTCAGGGAGAGATACTTTGGCTTTTTAAGCAGAAGAAAAAAGGAGGTATCTTAAATGGCACTTTTGGAAGTAACGGGACTTGGCATATCTTTCGGCGGCTTAAGGGCTGTCGATGACTTCAACGTAATAATCAAAAAGGGTCAGCTTTATGGGCTTATAGGACCTAACGGAGCCGGCAAAACAACAATTTTCAATCTTCTCACAGGAGTTTATAAGCCTACCGATGGTCATATAATTCTTGACGGAGAAAATATAACGGGAAAAAAGACAGCCGACATATGCAAAGCCGGCATTGCAAGAACATTTCAGAATATACGTCTTTTCTCCGAGCTGACAGTGCTTGACAATGTAAAGGCAGGACTGCACAATGAATTCAAATATTCAACCTTTACGGGTATATTCCGCCTGCCCAAATACTTCAGAAACGAAAAGAGTATGAATGAAAAGGCGTATGAGCTTTTAAAGGTGTTTGAGCTTGACAAGGAGGCCGATGTGCTTGCGTCAAATCTGCCCTATGGCAAGCAAAGAAAGCTTGAAATAGCCAGAGCATTGGCAACAGACCCTAAGCTTCTGCTTCTTGATGAGCCTGCTGCGGGAATGAATCCCAACGAAACAGCGGAGCTTATGGATACAATAAAGTTTGTCAGAGATACATTTGATATGACTATTTTGCTGATAGAGCACGATATGAAGCTGGTTTCGGGAATATGCGAAAGACTTAGTGTGCTTAATTTCGGACAGGTTCTTGCGCAGGGCGATACGTCCAAGGTTTTGAAGGATCCCAAGGTTATTACGGCTTATCTCGGTGAATAAAGGAGGAAACTGCTATGGCTATGCTTGAAGTAATGGATTTAAAGGTTTATTACGGTATGATACAGGCTATCAAGGGAGTTTCCTTTGAGGTCAACAAAGGTGAGGTTATTGCACTTATAGGCGCAAACGGTGCAGGAAAGACTACTATTCTTCAGACAATAACGGGGCTGATACGTCCTCAGAACGGCAAAATTATATTTAAAGGCAAGGACATCACAAAAATGCCCGGATATAAGACTGTGGGCATGGGTATGGCGCACGTGCCGGAGGGAAGAAGAGTTTTTGCCCATCTTTCCGTTCTCGACAATCTGAAAATGGGAGCATATACAAGAAAGGACAAAAACGAAATCGAAGAAAGCCTTAAAATGGTGTATGAAAGATTTCCCCGTCTTGAAGAAAGAAAATCACAGCCTGCCGGTACTCTTTCCGGCGGCGAACAGCAGATGCTTGCAATGGGCAGAGCGCTTATGTCCAAGCCGGACATTCTGCTTATGGACGAGCCGTCAATGGGCCTTTCGCCTATCTTTGTAAATGAGATATTTGATATAACCGAAAAGGTAAGCAAGGAAGGCACCACTGTACTTTTAGTTGAACAGAATGCAAAAAAAGCCCTTTCTATCGCCGACAGGGCATATGTTCTTGAAACAGGCAATATAGCTTTGTCGGGAAACGCAAAAGACCTTATGAACAATGAACAGGTAAAAAAAGCATATCTGGGAGAGTAAAACCCCAAAGCACGTTGCGCGGCTCTTCCAAACCATCGAAGATGGTTTGGAAGAGCCGCCCGTCGGGCGTGGGGGCGAGGGGGAAAAGGCGAGCGCTGCGCGCTCGCCTTTTCCCCCTCGCCCCCACGCCCCTGTTTTTTCAGAAATGTCAAGGACATTTCTGAAAAAACAGGGTTCCGCCTAAGGCGGAATTCTTGACTTTTAAAATGTATTTATATATAATTGTTTTAGGACATATATGAAAGCCATGACAGATTTATGCGGTTTTCAGATGTGCCCTGATAATGTTCTATATTTTATTATGGGAGTTTATGCTTATGAATGACATATACAACAACATAACGGCTGTTTACGGCGATGCTCCGCCGGAGGAGCCTGCAAGGCAGCTTTATTTTATAGAGAAATGCCGTTCAATCGTAGAAAAAGAAGAAAAAAGACTGGGCAGAAAGCTGAAGAAATGCGTATGCACCTTTGGCTGTCAGATGAATGCCCATGATTCCGAAAAAATTGAGGGTATGCTTGAAGAAATGGGGTTTGCCGACAGCAAAAGTGAGGAAAACGCCGATTTTATTATTTACAACACCTGCTGTGTGAGAGAAAATGCAGAAAACAAGGTCTATGGCAATCTGGGTATGCTGAAGCATTTAAAAAAATCCAATCCGGAACTTAAAATAGCCTTATGCGGCTGTATGATGCAGCAGGAAAGTGTTATAAATACAATTAAGGAAAAATATTCTTATGTCGATCTTGTTTTCGGTACGCACAATCTTTACAAGCTTCCGGAGCTTCTTTTCAGTTGTCTTTCCACAGGCAAAAACACCTTTGAAATACTTCAGGAGCATGGAAAAATAGTTGAAGATCTGCCCTCTGTAAGACATTTCAGATATAAGGCTTCCGTCAATATTATGTACGGCTGCGACAATTTCTGCTCCTACTGCATAGTTCCCTATGTAAGAGGACGGGAAAGAAGCAGGCGTCCCGAAGATATATTAAACGAAATCAAAGCTCTTGCCGATGACGGAGTATTGGAAGTATGCCTTCTTGGACAGAATGTAAACTCCTACGGCAAGGGACTTGACTGCGACATTAACTTTGCCAAGCTTCTGAGGATGGTAAACGATATACCGAAAATACGCCGCATAAGATTTATGACAAGCCACCCGAAGGATCTTTCCGACGAGCTGATATTTGCCATGAGGGACTGCGAAAAGGTATGTCCCCACATACATCTGCCCTTCCAGGCGGGAAACAACGATATACTTAAAAAAATGAACAGGAAATACACAAAGGAGGACTACATCGCCTTAACCGACAAGCTCAAAAGCCATATTCCCGAAATTGCCATAACAACGGACATAATGGTAGGCTTTCCCGGCGAATATGACGTTGAAGATACTCTTGACATAATCAGGCGTGTGAGGTTTTCCGGCGCATTCACATTCATATATTCCAAAAGGACAGGTACTCCTGCCGCCGTAATGGAAAATCAGGTTGAGCCGGCTGTTGTAAAGAAAAATTTCAACCGTGTTCTGGAAACGCTCAACCCTATAATATATGAAATAAACAAAGAAAAAACAGGAAAAACCTACAAGGTTCTGGCGGAGGACTATTCCGACCACGACCCCGGACTTTTAACGGGCAGGCTTGAGGACAACACGCTTATCCACTTTAAAGGCTCCGGAAACAGTATAGGCAAAATAACAAATGTAAAAGTAACAGACTGCAAGACATTTTATGTATTGGGAGAGGAGGAAGTCTGACAAATGAACGATATATTTACAAAAGCAAGGGAGCTTGGCAATATGCTTACGGAAAGCGAACTGTACGAGCGTCTTTCCAAGGCAAGAGATGCCTTTGACAACGATATGGAGGCAAGAGAAATTCTTTTCGGCTACAATGAATGTGAGCGCCGTGTTCAGAAGCTTATTTCCGAGGGAGGAAAAGACCAGCAGGCGTTCAGAGAGGCAAATGCCGCTCTTGGCGAAGCAGTGAAAAAGCTTGAAAAAAACGAGGTCATAAAGGAGCTTATAAATCTTGAATCCCGCTTCAGAAATATGACAAATCAGGTTATTAACATTATCAAAGCAACTGCCCTCGGAGAAGAAGCCTGCTCAGGCAGCTGTTCGGACTGCAGCGGCTGTCATTAAGTGCGGAGGTGTTTCAATTGCCGGGCTACACTCCTATGATGCGTCAATATCTCGAAATAAAAAATCAATATAAGGATTGTCTGCTTTTTTTCAGGCTCGGAGATTTTTATGAGCTTTTCTTTGACGATGCAAAAATCACCTCAAAGGAGCTTGGGCTTACGCTGACAACAAAGTCCTGCGGCACTCCCGAAAAGGCTCCTATGTGCGGCGTACCCTTTCATTCTGCCGACAGCTATATAACAAAGCTTGTAAACAAGGGCTATAAGGTTGCTATATGCGAGCAGACGGAGGATCCAAGAAGGGCTAAATCCATAGTAAAAAGAGAGGTCATCAGAATCATTACCCAAGGCACGCTTATTGATGACACTGCCATTGACGAGGGCGTAAACAACTATATAATGTGCCTTTATTTCACCGATAAGGCTGTGGGACTTTCTCTGTGCGATGTATCCACAGGGGCTTTCCTCACAAGCTGTCTTGAGGGCGACAACAAAATAATAGACGAAATAGCAAAGCATTCTCCCAGTCAGATAGTCGTAAATAAAAAGACACCTCTCTGCGAGGCAATATACAGCATTTTCGGCATAAAGTGCGAGGAATATCACAATTGGGCATTTAATGTTTCCGACGCAGGAATAAGACTGTGCAACCATTTCGGCGTAATGAATCTTTCCGGCTATGGCATTGAGGGCGACGAGCCTTGCATCTGCGCTTCGGGAGCGCTTTTGGAATATCTGTATGAAACTCAGAAAAATGAGCTTTCAAATATAAGAACTCTGAGGAAATATTCCGACAGCAGCTATATGATATTGGATATTTCATCAAGGAATAATCTGGAGCTTACCAAAACGCTCCGTGACAAAAACAAAAAAGGTTCTCTTTTATGGGTTCTTGACAATACAAAAACACCGGGCGGCGCAAGACTTATACGGAATTGGATAGAACAGCCGCTTATAAACACGGAGGATATCAAAAAAAGGCAGGACGGCGTTGAAGCCTTCAAAAATAATGTCATAGACCGTGAAGAGCTGAGGGAATATCTTTCGGCAATTCACGACATAGACAGAATTATGGGCAAAATAGTATATCTTACGGCAAACGCAAAGGATCTCAACGCCCTTAAAGCCTCTCTTGAAAATCTTCCTCATATAAAGCTGCTTTTGGACTGCTTTCCCTGCGGCTGCATAAACGAGATAAAGGAGGGCTTCGATACACTTGAGGACATATACTCCCTTCTTAACTCGGCAATTTCCGAAAACGCACCCTTTTCTCTGAGAGAGGGCGGACTTATAAAAAAAGGCTTCAGCGAAGAGGTCGACAAGCTGAATGAAGCCAAGAAAAACGGCACAAACTGGATATGTGAATTTGAAGCCAAAGAAAAAGCAAGAACGGGCATAAAAAATCTGCGTATAAAGTTCAACAAGGTTTTCGGCTATTCCATAGAAATAACAAATTCATACGCCGGACTTGTTCCCGAAGAATATGTGAGAAAACAGACACTTTCAGGTGCGGAAAGATATATAACTCCGGAGCTTAAGGAAATAGAGGACGTTATACTCGGAGCCGATGAAAAGGTCATTGCTCTGGAATATGAGCTTTTCTGTGAAGTAAGAAACCGTATAGCCGCCCAGATAAACAGAATACAAAAGACCTCCGAAAGTCTGTCCGAAATAGACGTGCTTTGCTCACTGGGCGAGGCTGCCGACAAAAACAATTATTGCAGACCGGAGGTAAACGAGGAAAGTATTCTTGACATAAAGGGCGGCAGACACCCTGTCGTGGAGCTTATGGGCACAGAGGCTTTCATACCCAACGACCTTTATATGGACTCGGAAAACGACAGGCTTCTTATAATTACAGGTCCCAATATGGCAGGCAAATCAACATATATGCGTCAGACTGCCCTCCTTGTTCTTATGGCTCAGATAGGCAGCTTTATACCTGCAACATCGGCAACAATAGGCGTATGCGACAGAATATTTACAAGAGTAGGTGCATCTGACGACCTCGCAACGGGTCAGAGTACATTCATGGTGGAAATGACAGAGGTGGCAAACATACTGAACAACGCCACAAAGCGTTCCCTCCTTATACTTGACGAAATAGGCAGAGGAACATCTACATATGACGGATTGTCCATAGCCAGAGCCGTACTTGAATATATAGCCGCAAAACGGCTCCTCGGAGCAAGAAGTCTTTTTGCAACTCACTATCACGAGCTTACAGAGCTTGAAGGCAGAGTCGAGGGTGTCAAAAATTACTGTGTCGCCGTTGAGGAGCGGGGAGAAAATGTTATATTCCTCCGCAAAATCATAAAGGGCGGAACGGACAAAAGCTACGGCATACACGTTGCAAGGCTTGCCGGCGTACCGGAAAGGGTTCTGAAAAGGGCAGAGCAGATACTGAGTTCTCTTGTAAAGGGCGCAATCGTATCAAAGGGTACCGAAAAAATAACCGAGTACAGAACCACGCCTGAAGAAAAGAAGCCCAAAAAGAAGGCTGCCATGTACGAAACAAAGCCCCTTAAACCCATGGAGCTGTGGTTTGACGAGTCTGACGATGCACAGCTTCTTCTGGAAATATCCGAGCTTGACACCGATAATATGACGCCTATGCAGGCGCTTGAAAAACTAACGGAACTGAAAAGGAGAGTAAAAGATTATTTATGAGCAGCATACATTTGCTGGATAACAGCCTTATCAATAAAATTGCGGCAGGCGAGGTTATAGAGCGTCCTGCCTCTGTCGTAAAGGAGCTTGTTGAAAACTCCATAGATTCGGGCGCCTCTTCCATAGTAGTTTCTGTGAAGGACGGGGGCACAAGTCTTATTTCAGTAACCGACAACGGCTGCGGCATACCCTCAGAGGAGGTAAAAACCGCATTCCTCCGTCACGCCACAAGCAAGCTTCAGCAATTTGACGATCTTGAAAACATACTTACAATGGGCTTCAGAGGAGAAGCTCTTGCAAGCATTGCGGCGGTTTCTCAGATGGAAATGACGACCAAAACAAAAAACGAGGACGTAGGAACAAACATAAAAATAAACGGGGGCGTAACCGAAGAAATAAAGCCCACAGGCTGCGCCGACGGCACAACGGTTCAGGTGAAAAATCTTTTTTACAACACCCCCGCAAGAAAGAAATTTCTCAAAAGAAACAGCACTGAGGGGTCTTATATTGCCGATGTTATAAACAAAACGGCACTTGGTCACCCCGAAATAAGCTTCAGACTTTTAAACAACGGCGTTGTTATAATGCAGACAAACGGAAACGGCGACCTTAAAACAACAGCCTTCGGAATTCTGGGAAAGGAATGCATAAGAGCCTCCCTTCCCCTGAATGCATCAAAGAATGGTTGGAAGCTTTCGGGCTTTATAGTAAAGCCGGAGGTTGCAAGAGGAAACAGAAGCTATGAAAGCTTTTATATAAACAAAAGATTCATAAAAAGCGATCTTCTCAAAAAGGCAGCGGAGGAGGGATATAAGGGATATCTTATGGGTGGAAAATTCCCCATAACCGTACTGAATATCACACCGCCGCCGGGCTGCGTTGACGTAAATGTCCACCCTACAAAGTCAGATGTGCGCTTTAACGATGAAAGCTTTATTGTGGATTTTATTTCGGGAGCAATCGCGGGAACGCTTAAGGGCGAGGTTCTTATTCCCGACGCCGCAAAGCCGGACTTTTCCGAAATGTCGGGTATAAAACCCATAAAAGGCGAGGAAATCACAATAGATCTTGATGCCGTACTGAATGAAATAGAAAAAAAGGAGAGCGAGGACGAAAACAAAAGGGGCTATTTTGATATACGCCCGTTAAATCCCAAGCCCCTCGTACTCAACGAACCAAAAACGGCTGAGATACACAAAGCAGCTGAAAAAGCAGAAGTACCGGTGGAAGCAGAGGTTATTCCCTTGGGCAAGGTGATCGACCACATCGAAGAAAAGGACAGGCAGACAAGGGGCGAGGGCGAGTCGATTCTGCCGCCGTCACCAAAAAAGAAGCCCTTCTTCCACAATTACAGAATAATAGGACAGATATTTTTTACATACTGGCTCATTCAGCAGGGCAACGAGCTGTATATAATAGATCAGCACGCCGCCCATGAAAAGGTGCTTTATGAAAGACTTTCCGAAAGCATAAGACAGCGCAGCGTTTCCTCACAGCTTCTTTTAGAGCCTGTAAGCATTACGGTCAGTCAGAGAGAAAAGCGTATAATTGAAGAAAATATGGAGCTTTTCACGTCCATAGGCTTTGAAATAGAAACCTTTGGCAGAAACACCTACTCCATAAGAGCGGTACCCTTTATATTTGACGGAACGGCTAACCCTGTTTTCTTCACAGAAATAGTCGATGCTCTTGAAGCGGGCAGAATAAAGGACGGCTTTGAGCTGAAGCAGGACAAAATAGCCGAAATAAGCTGCAAGGCCGCCGTAAAGGGCAACAATGTATTAACCTATCAGGAGGCAAGGGCGCTTATAGAGGATCTTTTAAAGCTGGACAACCCCTTCAACTGTCCTCATGGCAGACCTACAATAATAAAAATGTCAAAATATGAAATCGAGAAAAAATTCAAAAGAATTCTTTAAGGAGTTGAGCTTATGATATCGGTATACCTGATAAATTATGTACTGAAAGCCGTATGTATAATCATAGTCATTACGTTCCATGGTTTTCTGACGGCGCTCACCTCAAGGCTCATGGGCGACAAAACAAACAGCACAGAAAATATGCTGACTCTTAATCCCATAAAGCATTTTGAACCATTGGGCTTTTTGCTGTTTCTGTTTTTCGGCTTCGGTTGGGGACAGCCGGTAAAGGCAAGCTCTTATAATTATAAGAACAGAAAAACAGGACTGCTTATGACAGGTCTTGTGCCAATTGCGGCAGGCGTTGTTCTGGGCGCTGTGCTTATACTTATAGCCAAGCCTTTAAGCTATTCAGGCATAAATTGGGCAGTATATGCGGTAGTCTTTGCGGGTAATCTGGGTACAACGGCTTTAAATTTTGCACTGTTTAATATAATACCCATATATCCCCTAAGCGGCAGCAAAATACTGACAGCCATTTTAAGTCCCAACGGTGTTGTGAAATATACTCAGATGGAAAATATTTTGCAGATAATTCTTATGATCGCAATTATAATGGGGCTTCTTAAAACTCCCTTATTCCTGATCGACCAATTTGTGTCGGGTATGATAGGGTGATAATATGGACGGAATTATTTTCAGACTGGAAAATTTTGAGGGTCCGTTGGATCTGCTTCTCCATCTGATAGAAAAGCACAAAATAGATATAAACAATATACCCATAGCTCAGCTAACCGATTCATACCTCGAATATCTCAGCATACTCGAAAGAATGAATATGGATAATCTCAGCGAATTCATCGTTATGGCGGCAACCCTTATAGAGCTTAAATCAAGGCTTCTTCTGCCGCCCGCCGATGATGAGGACGAGGAGGAGGGCGACCCAAGGGAAGAGCTTATGCGGCGGCTTATAGAATACAAACAATATAAGGAGGCTGCGGAGGACTTTTCAAAACGCTGGAGCGAAGGCGGCGCGCCCATATTCAAGGACTGCGATGCCGCACTCAAAAAGGAGATTCTTGGAAGAAATGACGACAAAAGCATTGACGACATATTAAACGGAGCAGATACGGAAATGCTTTACAGAGCATTTTTGGAGGTTATGAAGCGCAAGGAACTGAGGGTCGATAAGGTAAGGAGCGATTTCAGCCACGTTGTGAAGGATCCTTTCACTGTTGAAGATAAGATGGCGCACATAAAAAATGCGCTTAGCATAAAGAGCCGGATCGAATTTACAGAGCTTTTCGGCAAAAGAAGCTCCAAGTCGGAAAAAATAACGACATTTTTGGCGCTTTTGGAGCTTATGAAAGCAAAAATCATAGAGGTCATGCAGGATAATACCTTCGGCAGAATACTGATATCAAAGAAAGAAGGCGGAAAAGATGAAGCTCAGTGATATGGAGGGTGCGGTTGAGGCAATACTTTTTGCATCAGGAGAGAGCGTTGACGCCGCCGACATTGCCGCCGCCATAGGCGAGGATAAAGACACCGCCATTTCTTTGGCGGAAAGTCTGTCTATAAAATACAACGCCGAAAAAAGGGGCTTGAAAATAATCAGAGTAAACGACAGCTTTCAGATGTGTACAAACCGTAAATATTTTGATTATGTGGACAGGCTTTTCAAACAGCCAAAAAAGAAAAATCTGTCAAAGGTTGTGCTTGAGGTTCTGGCTATAATAGCATACAAACAGCCGGTAACAAAAAACGAAATCGAAGAAATAAGAGGAGTAAACAGCGACCACGCAGTAAACAAGCTTGTGGAATACGGGCTGGTGTGTGAAAAAGGCAGACTTCAGGCTCCCGGCAGACCCATTCTTTTCGGCACGACAGAGGATTTTATGAAGCTTTTCGGCTTTTCCTCCAAGGGAGATTTTCCTGCGCTTTCGGCTCCATCGGTTTCGGCGCTTGAGGAGGCTGCGGCAGATATTGAAGCATTATCCCATAAACCACTGAATAATATTGCTCCCGATGGAGAATAATAAGGCAACAGAGAAAGCGTGCGGCTCCTCGGGGGCAGCCACCCATTCATACCGTCATTGACGGTATGAATGGGTGGCTGCCCCCGAGGGCGGGGCGGGGCGTGAGGCTGCGGGAGCGAGGGGAG
>CANQXR010000050.1 GCA_947627855.1 uncultured Clostridia bacterium | reverse complement strand
TCGTAACTATATTTAGCCATTAAAAACTGACCCCCTTGTCGTTAGATTTTGGTCCAACTTTTGGGGGTCAGTACATTACTGCGGCTTTTTTTGAAACGTACGCAAGAGGATTCGAACCCCCGGCCTTCTGATCCGTAGTCAGACGCTCTATCCAACTGAGCTATGCGTACATCTTATCTTAAACACAAGGTATATTATATATTATACTTCTCAATTTGTCAATCATTTTTTTGTTTTGCCGACCATCTGTCGGGGCAGCGGGGGCGTGGGGCGAGGGAGCCGTGGACAAGAGGGGGACAGCGCAGCTGTCCCCCTCTTGTCCACGGCTCCCTCGCCCCACGCCCCCGCTGCCTGCCTTTTTTAACCGTCACTGACGGTTAAAAAAGGCAGGCGAAAAGTGTTAAAATAATAGGGTGCATATTGATTTTTTATGGGAATTATGTTAATATATTTGTGAAATTTTGGGAGAGATGATTATGAACAGTAAGTATATAAGGGCATTTAAAGCCGCCTTTCCTCATACATTGCCAATACTTGCGGGATTTGGCTTTCTGGGGTTCAGTTATGGTGTGTATATGAATGTGTCGGGATTCAGCTTTATATATCCGCTGATTATGAGTATAGTGATATTCGGTGGTTCGCTGGAATTTGTGGCAGTCAGTATGCTGCTCAGTCGCTTTGCGCCTTTGCAGACCTTGCTGATTACACTTATGCTTCAGGCACGGCATATTTTTTATGGGCTTGCAATGCTTAACAGATATAAGGGAAAGGGTCTTAAAAAACTTTACCTCATTTACGGTATGTGTGATGAATCATTTTCAATCAATTATACCGCAAAAGTACCTGAGGGCATTGACGATGGCTGGTTTATGTTTTTTGTAAATCTTCTCAATCAGATATATTGGGTCAGCGGCTCTGTGCTCGGCGGAATTTTTGGCAGCTTTATAACCATAAATACAAGGGGTCTTGATTATGTTATGACGGCTATGTTTATAGTTATATTTATAGAGCAGTGGCTTAAGGAGAATAAGCACTATTCAGCTTTCATAGGGCTTATTGCTTCGGCAGCGTGTCTGTTGATATTCGGAGCTGATTCCTTTATGATTCCTACGATAATATGTATACTTATTTTGCTGACCATATTCAGAAAGCCGATTGAAAGGGGAGGGGGATTAGCATGAAGATGACTGTTTTTCAGCAGATTATTACAATAGCTGTCTGCTCTGTCGGCACAATGATAACCCGTTTTTTGCCTTTTATAATATTTCCTGCCGACAAAAAAACTC
Organism: uncultured Clostridia bacterium; assembly: GCA_947627855.1. GTDB lineage: Bacteria > Bacillota > Clostridia > Lachnospirales > CAG-274 > JAJQCI01. The sequence continues at coordinate 15,431 of CANQXR010000050.1, read as the reverse complement.
CCGAATACATATTATATCTCGGAAAGGTTTTGCCTTCTGCAATATTCGGAATGCTTATTGTCTACTGCTTTAAAAATGTAAGCTTTGTTTCGGGAACATACGGCATACCTGAGATTATAGCGGCAGTCTTTACAATTATCCTCCATCTGTGGAAAAGGCAGATGCTTATTTCCATAGCCGGAGGAACAATATGCTATATGCTGCTTGTGCAGATGTTTTTCTGATATCTTGTTGATTTGATAAGATTATTTCTTTACTTTATCTGAATAATATGCTATAATAAATGTATTCCTGACGGAAAAGTATTTTCTGATTCGAAAGGTATGTTTGGAGATTGCGGCATTACCTTTTGGTGTGTCGTTTTTTTTATTAAAAAACAGTTATAATATATAAAAGAGGAGATGATTTATGTGGCAAAAATAGCTGTTATAGGGGCAATTGTAGAGGCTCCGGAGGTTACAAGAGAAAGCTTCAATGATGTTGTGTCCGAATTCCGTACCATAGTCAGGGGAAGAATGGGACTGCCTATGCCTGAAAACAATCTGGCTGTTATTTCTCTTACGGTATTGGGAGAGCTTGATGAAATAAACAGCTTTGTGGGCAAGCTTGGCAAAATTGACGGCGTGAGTGTAAAAACAGTGTTTTCCAAAAAGGATTATTAGGGGGTGTAATTAATGGATAAGTTTTTTATCGATGACGAATATATAAAAAAGCTTCTTGAAGTGAGGGCGGCTGATGATGAAATAGACCGTATACTCGATAAGGCTGAAAGCTTTGAAGGACTGAACCACAGGGAGGTCGCTGCGCTTATCAATACTGACGATGAAAAACATTGGAAGAGGATTTTTTCCATTGCGGGCAAGATAAAGGAGCATATTTACGGGGAGAGAATAGTTCTCTTTGCTCCTCTTTACATAAGCGATTACTGCGTGAATAAATGCAGATACTGCGGTTTCAAGTGCGACAACAAATTTAACCGCAAAAAGCTTACTATGGACGAGATTAGAAGCGAGGTAAAAATACTTGAGGCGATGGGGCATAAAAGGCTTGCCGTGGAGGCAGGAGAAGATCCTGTAAACTGTCCCATTGACTATGTTCTTGAATGTATCAGAACAATATACGATATGAAACTGGGAAACGGCGAAATACGGCGTGTTAATGTAAATATTGCAGCAACAACTGTTGAAAACTATAAAAAGCTTAAGGATATAGGCATAGGCACATACATACTTTTTCAGGAAACTTATAATAAGGAAGCTTATGAAAAATATCATATTGCAGGGCCCAAGCGTGACTATTATTACCACACGACAGCTTTTGACAGGGCTATGGAGGGCGGCATAGATGATGTTGGCGGCGGAGTGCTTTTCGGACTTTATGACTATAAGTACGAAATATTGGGACTTATGCTCCATAACGAACACCTTGAAGAAAAATTCGGCGTTGGTTTCCATACAATATCCGTGCCAAGAATATGCTCCGCAGACGGTGTTGACAGATCCTTTGAATACGCAGTGAGCGATGATGACTTCAAAAAGCTTGTTGCTCTTATAAGAATCGCCGTTCCTTTCACGGGAATGATTATTTCCACAAGAGAAACTATGGAAATGCGAAAAGAGCTTATAAAAACAGGCATTTCCCAGATAAGCGGCGGCTCCTCGGTCGAGGTTGGCGGATATACTGCAAGAGAAGAGGGCGGCTCTCAGTTCCGGCTCAAGGACGACAGAAGTGCAGACGATATTATATATTGGCTTATGGAGGAGGGACTTGTGCCCAGCTTTTGTACGGCGTGTTACAGAAAAGGCAGAACAGGCGACAGATTTATGTCATTGGCAAAATCAGGCAATATAAAAAATGTGTGCCTGCCCAACGCCCTGCTTACTCTTAAGGAATATGCCCTTGACTACGGCAATGAAAGATTTGCAAATAAAGCTGACGAGCTTATAAAGAGCAAGATTCCGTTTATTAAAAATGATAAGGTAAGAGAAACAGTCAAAGAAAACCTTGTAAGGCTTGAAAACGGAGAAAGAGATCTGTTTTTCTGATTTCAGGGTGATTAAAAAATTGAATAAAAGGTTGACATACAGCAAATTTAATTATATAATAAGTGCGTAAATTTGTTATAAACTTTCCCGCACAAACCGGGGAGATAGCGGTGCCTTGTAACCTACAATCCGCTGTAGTAGGGGGATTTGTCTTTTTCTGAGGTCTGCAGCTTGAGAGTCTGCCTTCGGTAAGTGATGTTGACGAATGAGTCTTGCACAACAGGACTTTGCGAACCGTGTCAGGGCCTGACCGCAGCAGCACTAAGTAAACCATCCTGTGTGTTGTAAGGCAGCTTGTTCTGAGTTAACTGCCTGAGTAACGTCTGGAGTTGTTTGTCGAGGATAAGATGTGCGGGATTATTTTGAATATAACGGCGGTCTGAAATTCCAAAATGCTTTTGGTAGGACCGTCTGTATTTTTATTATCAGCCTTGGGAAGTGAGAAGATGGCTTATACGGCTCTTTACAGAAAGCTCCGCCCAAAAACCTTCGATGAAGTTCTTGGACAGGATCATATAGTAAAAACTCTTAAAAATCAGCTTCGTTCGGGAAGGGTGAGCCACGCTTATCTTTTTTGCGGCACAAGGGGTACGGGCAAGACATCAGCTGCCAAAATATTCGCAAAGGCAATAAACTGCATAGCTCCCGTAAACGGGGAACCGTGCAACAACTGCCATATGTGCCATAAAGCTGATGAAAACAGAAGCTTCAACATATTTGAAATAGATGCCGCAAGCAACAACGGCGTAGACAACATAAGAGAGCTTCGGGACGAGGTCAGTTATCCTCCCGCAGAAGGCAAATATAAGGTATATATAATAGATGAGGTTCATATGCTGTCTTTGGCGGCGTTCAACGCACTTCTCAAAACCCTTGAGGAGCCTCCTGAGCATATTGTGTTTATACTTGCCACGACAGATCCTCAGAAGGTGCCGGTTACCATACTTTCGAGGTGTCAGAGATTTGATTTCAGAAGAATAGCTCCGAATGTAATATGCAAGGCTCTTAAAAGCTATATGGAAGCGGAAAATGTAAGCATAACCGATGATGCGGTAAAGGCTATAAGCGGTGTATGCGATGGGGCGATGAGAGATGCGCTGAGCATACTTGACAGATGCATTTCATTTTATTACGGCGAAGAAATAACGAGAGATAAGGTTCTCAGCGTAATAGGCTCCGCCGATAAAAGCGTTTTCTTCGAGCTTGCGGACTTCATATGCGATTTCGATACGGTAGGGGCGCTGTCCGTTATATCCGGATCCTTTGAGGAGGGCAGGGATATACGGCGTTTTGTAAGCGAATTTGTGGTGCATCTTCGGAACCTCCTGCTTATGAAAGCCTCTGAGGATATAAGCGGAGCCTTCGACTATTCGGCTGAAAATATAGAAAGGCTCAGGTCACAGAGCCGCAGAATGGAAACAGACAGACTTATAGAACTTATTTCCGAATTTTCAGAGCTGCTTAATAGGATAAGAACCTCTGAAAATACCAAAATAATAACCGAGGTTTTTATCGTCAGAATTACAAGACCTGTTTATGATGAAAACAGCTCTCTTCTTGCAAGAATAGAACAGCTTGAAAAAATGTCGGAAATGTTTGCTGTAAATAATTTTACGCCCGAAAGGCTTATAATAAATGAAAAGCCCGTTACGGAAGAAAAGGCAGCTGCGGAAATACCCGAAAATATTCCGAAAGCAGTGCCTGAAGATATGAAAAATACGGCTGACAGATTTGACGAATTTGCAAAGTCGTTTGACGATAAAATACTCTATATGTTTCTGCAAAGGGTAAAGCCGGGGTGGATCAACGGCGAAAAGCTGTATTTTGTATGCAGCGATCCCTCTGTATTCGATTATTTGCATCGTAAAAAGCAGCTTATAGATGAAAAGCTTGCGGAATTTTTTGAAAAAAGGTTCGATGCGGAGCTTATACTTAAGGAGGATTATGACAGAAGGCATATGGCTGTCTACGGCAGAAAGGACGAGGATGTTCATAAAGCCGATAAAATAAATGACGATGAAAGCAATGCTGTTAAGGAAGCAATACCCGATATAAACATTTATGACTGATATACCGGGGGCACAATATAAACGGGTTACTGACTCGGCTGCGGCCCGGCGGCGGACGGGGCAAGGCAATCGGAGGGGGTGAGGCTCCCAACGGGAGCCTCACCCCCTCCGATTGCCTTGCCCCGTCCGCCGCCGAGCCGCCCCTTTTCAGAACCATCTTCGATGGTTTGAAAAGGGTGCGGAACCCATAAATAATCAAGGAGGAATAATTATGGCAAAAGGCGGTTACGGCGGATTCAGCGGTATGGGCGGTATGAATATGAATAATCTCATGAAGCAGGCCCAGAAAATGCAGAAGCAAATGGCGGAAATGCAGAAGGAACTTGAAGAAAAGAAGTTTGAAATAACCTCCGGCGGCGGCGCTGTAAAGGTTACAATTCTGGGAAACAAGACAGTAGAAAAAATTGAAATATCCCAGGATGTGGTTGACCCTGATGATGTTGAAATGCTTGAAGATCTTATTCTGACTGCTGTCAACGAAGCCATCAGAACGGTTGAGGACGCTGCAGCGGGCAGTATGAATAAAATTGCCGGCGGCGCAGGCATTCCCGGACTTTTTTAAAGGATAAGATTATGAATTATTACGGAGAAGCGGTGACAAGGCTGATAGAGGAGCTTTCCAAGCTGCCGGGGATCGGCGGAAAATCGGCGGGCAGACTGGCGTTTCATATTATAAATATGCCGGAGGAAAATGCACGTGCCTTGTCAGACGCTATAATATCGGCAAAAAAAAATATGCACCTTTGTCCTGTCTGCTGTAATTTTACAGACGGCAAGATTTGCGATATATGCGGCGATCCCAAAAGAAATAACGGAACCATTATGGTCGTGGAGGATCCGAGGGATATGGCGGCATATGAGAAAACAAGGGAATTCAAGGGCAGCTATCATATACTTCACGGCACAATCTCTCCCATAAACGGCGTAGGTCCGGACAAGCTCCGCATAAAGGAGCTGCTGAAAAGGATAACCCCCGATATAAAGGAGGTTATATTAGCCACAAATCCCAATGTGGAGGGTGAAGCGACAGCTATGTATATTTCAGGTATTTTAAAACCCCTCGGCGTAAAGGTCACAAGAATAGCCAGCGGCGTGCCCATAGGCGGAAATCTTGAATATGTGGACGATGTAACGCTTACAAAGGCCCTTGAATACAGAACGGAGATGTAAATATGAAAATAATAAAGCCCTATTATATTATCGAAGATGAAATTTTGCCGGAAAAAATTATAAAGGCTGTGGAAAAGGCAGGACGCACCTGCTATAAAAGCGAAAAAAATATATCCGAAGGCTCGGCTGAAAAATTCATTGCTTCCATTATAAGAAGAGGTCATGAATCGGTTCTGGAGCATGAAAAAATAACGGTTCGCTTTATATGCGACAGGGGAGTTTCCCACGAAATTGTCCGTCATCGTATAGCAAGCTTTTCTCAGGAATCCACACGCTATTGCAATTATTCGGGCGATAAATTCGGAAACGAGCTTACATTTATAGAGCCATGCTTCTGGGATAAAAACTCGGATAAATATAATTTGTGGGTCGGCACGTTAAAGACAATAGAAAAGAATTATTTAAGCCTTATAGAAATGGGAGCAAGACCTGAAGAAGCAAGATCCATACTCCCCAACTCACTGAAAACCGAAATCGTTGTTACAATGAATTTAAGGGAATGGCGACATTTTTTCAGAATGAGATGCGATAAGGCGGCACACCCTCAGATAAGAGAGCTTGCTATCCCCCTTCTGAAGGAATTCAGAAGCAGACTGCCTGTACTTTTCGGAGATATAGGCTTTTCGGATCAAGGTGATTCAAGTGAACAAAGTAAGTGAAAAAGATAAAAAAGTGATAGAGTTTTTGCAGGACAATTTTCAGAGTGATTTTTTAGACAGAATAATGCCCCGTATATCGTCTATGGCGAATATAGGCATAATCTGGATATTGATCGCCTGCATAATGCTCATATCAAATAAATATAAGGAAACGGGAAAAATTCTTATAAAAGCCCTTCTTGTTTCAACATTCGTATGTAATCTTATTCTCAAGCCCTTTATAGGCAGAGACAGACCATTTGAGGCAAATGATGATGTCGAAGCAAGAATAAAGGAGCCGACCGACTCAAGCTTTCCGTCAGGACATACTATGGCGTCTTTCGTGGCTGCAATGGTTATTTTCTGCGCAAGCCCCGTACTCGGCATAATGGCTTTCATACTTGCATTTATGATAGGTCTTTCAAGACTCTATCTTCTTGTGCATTACCCCAGTGATGTATTCCTTGGTTCTGTTTTCGGGGCTGTCATAGGGGCATTTTCCGTTTTCAAATTCGGAAGTAAGGACTAATGGCTATGATAATAGGCTGCTGTACTGTAAAGCTTAAGGCTGAGTGGATAAGCTCCCTTAAGGAAAAACGTATGGAAGTAAAGAAAATAATCGAAAAAACCAAAAACAAATTCAATGTATCCGTTGCCGAAGTAGGCTGCAACGATATTCACGAAATAATAGAAATAGGCTTTGCCTGCGTTACCAATGACGGAAGAATGGCAAATTCGGTTATTGACAATGTTTTGAATTTCATTGAAAGAATAACCGATGCCCGGATAATAGATACCTATATGGAAATTTTATGATGCTCCTGACGTCTGATATCTGTCCGATTCTTGCCATAACAGTGACAAAACAGGACATTATTTCAAAAAATTGAGGTTTTTTTGGCTTTTATGCTTTACATTTGCGCAAAAATAATATATTATATAATCTAATGTTTTAAATATTTAGGAGGAAATACATCAATGAACAAGGTTGAAACCGTAGAAAAGAACAAGGTTAAAATTACTTTTTCGGTGGACAGCGCCAAATTTGAAGAGGGTATGAAGTTTGCCTATAATAAGAATAAGAAGGACATTACTCTTCAGGGCTTCAGAAAGGGCAAGGTTCCGAGAAAGGTCATAGAGATGACATACGGCAAGGAAATCTTCTATGACGATGCAATAAACCATATTCTTCCCGAAGCTTATGAAAACGCAGTTAAGGAAACAGGCACAAAGGTCGTTTCCTCTCCCGAAATAGATATTGAAAAGCTTGACGATGATGGCGTTGTATTTACGGCTGTTGTATTTGTAAAGCCCGAAGTGAAAATAGAAAACTATAAGGGACTTAAATATACAAAGCATGAAACCGATGTAACAGAGGACGAGATAAACGCCTATATAGATAATGAGAGAAATAAGTCGGCCCGCATAGTAAATGTAGAGGACAGACCTGCCGCTATGGGCGACACCGTAAATATTGATTTCAAGGGCTATGTTGACGGAGAAGCCTTTGAAGGCGGAGAAGGCAAGGGCTTTGATCTTGAGCTTGGCTCTCATTCCTTCATAGATAACTTTGAGGATCAGCTTGCAGGAGCCGAAACAGGCGCAGATGTAAAAGTAAACGTAACCTTCCCGGAGGATTACGGTGAAAAGAGCCTTGCAGGCAAGCCCGCTGAATTTGAGGTTAAGATAAACAGCATCAAGACAAAAGAGCTGCCCGATCTTGACAATGAATTCGTATCCGATACAACTGAATTTGAAACAGTTGATGAATATAAAACAGATGTTAAGGCAAGACTTATAATGAACAAACGCACAGAGGCGGATAATGCCAGAAGAGAAGAGCTTATAGAAAAGCTCGGAAATATTCTTGAGGCAGATATACCCGAATGTATGTTTGAAAATGAAGTCAATAATATGTTCAACAACTTCTCAAATTCACTGCGATACAGAGGCTTGCCCGTAGAACAATATCTTCAGATGATCAACCAGACTGAGGACGCTGTAAAGGAAAGCTTCAGACCACAGGCGGAAAAACAGGTCAAAGGCAGACTTGCTCTCGAAAAAATAGGCGAGCTTGAAAACTTTGAAATCACCGACGAGGAAATTGACAAGGAAATAGAAAGAATTGCAGGCGAAAGCGGAATAGATAAGGATAAGCTTGCGGAAATTATGAGCATAGACGAAAAGGACTCCTTAAAGGACGACCTTAAGGTTCAGAAGGCTCTCGATCTTGTTGTTTCCGAAGCTGTCGAAGAATAATATAATGAAAGAGGGTTGAATTATGAGTTTAGTACCAATGGTAGTCGATCAGACTGCGGCAGGTGAGAGATCCTACGACATATATTCAAGACTTTTAAAGGACAGGATTATATTTCTCGGCGAGGAGGTTACGGACGTAAGCGCCAACCTTGTTGTTGCACAGCTTCTTTTCCTTGCCGCTGAAGACCCCGATAAGGACATAAATCTTTATATAAACAGCCCGGGCGGCTCTGTTACCGCAGGACTTGCAATTTACGATACAATGCAGTATATAAAGCCCGATGTTTCCACCATATGTATAGGTATGGCGGCAAGTATGGGAGCTTTTCTCCTCGCAGGCGGCGCAAAAGGCAAAAGATTTGCTTTGCCCAATTCCGAAATAATGATACATCAGCCCTTGGGAGGAGCAAGAGGACAGGCAACGGATATTCAGATTCAGGCGGAAAATATAATTAAGATCAAGAAAAGACTTAATACTATACTCGCCGAAAATACGGGAAACGACTATGAACAGGTTGTTGCCGATACGGAAAGAGATAATTATATGACAGCCGACGAGGCTAAAGCCTACGGACTGATAGACGATGTTATTGTCAGTTCAGACAAGGGAAATAACGGATAAAAGACATTTCAGCCGAAAGGCACAAAAAAACGGGATATACCTTTAAAAAGGCTCTTACCCGATTTCAAAACTCAAAGGAGCAATTATATGGCATCAAAAAAAGACGATATTCCAAGATGTTCGTTCTGTGGAAAGCCGGAGGATAAGGTTGGACGACTTCTTGAAGGCATTGACGCATACATCTGTAATGAATGTATAGATTTTTGCAATTATATAATGGAAGAGGACTATAAGGAATATTCCTATGGCCCCGAAAGCGGCGGTGTGCCGAAGCCTACGGAGATCAAGCGTATATTGGACGAATATGTAATAGGTCAGGACGATGCAAAAAGGGCGCTTTCCGTTGCAGTGTACAACCACTATAAGAGGATAGACTGCGATACTGTTGATTCAGACGTGGAGCTTCAGAAAAGCAATGTCCTTTTTATAGGTCCTACTGGGGTAGGAAAAACCTTTCTTGCCCAGACTTTGGCAAGGCTTCTTGACGTGCCCTTTGCCATTGCCGATGCAACCTCCCTTACCGAGGCAGGCTATGTAGGCGAGGACGTTGAAAATATACTGCTTAAAATTATACAGGCTGCCGACTATGACGTTGAAAGGGCGCAAAGGGGAATTATATATATTGATGAGATAGATAAAATTGCCCGTAAATCCGATAACCCATCTATAACAAGGGACGTAAGCGGCGAGGGAGTTCAGCAGGCTCTCCTCAAGATCCTTGAGGGCACGGTGGCAAGCGTGCCTCCACAGGGCGGCAGAAAACATCCCCATCAGGAATTTATACAGATAGACACCACAAATATACTGTTTATTTGCGGCGGCGCTTTTGCAGGACTTGAAAAAATAATCGAAAGACGAATTTCAAATAAGGTCATAGGCTTCGGCGCCGACAGCAGATCCAAAAAGGAGTTAAGACAGGATAATATACTGAAGCAGGTAATGCCGCAGGATCTTCAGAAATTCGGACTCATACCGGAGATCATAGGCCGTCTGCCCGTTGTGGTAAGCCTTGACAGTCTTGATGAGGACGCTCTTGTGGATATACTTACTCAGCCTAAGAATTCTATTGTAAAGCAGTACAGATATCTTTTTGAGCTTGACAATGTAATACTTGAGTTTGAAAGAGATGCACTTAAAGCAATTGCACATCTGGCTATTGAGAGAGAAACGGGGGCAAGAGGCTTAAGAGCCATACTCGAAGGTTTTATGACCGATATTATGTACGCTCTGCCCGATGACGAAACCATTGAGAGATGTATTATTACAAAAGCCGTGGTTGAGAAAAAGGGAGAGCCTGTATATATCCATAATCCCAACAGAAAACCGATAGCCATTAAACACACTGTCAGACATTCGCCAAAACGCCGTATGCCGGCAGGATAATTAAAATCCGGGGGATGTATCATTTTCAGATACGTCCCTTTTTGCGATAAGACTGCGGCGGAGCGGGGGCGTGGGAGATGAGCGTCTGCCGAGGAAAGGGAGCGGACTTGTCCGCTCCCTTTCCTCGGCAGACGCTCATCTCCCACGCCCCCGCGGCCATGCCTCTTCAGACCATCTTCGATGGTCAGAAGGGGCATGGGCTATGAAACAAAGTATCGCATAAGAGGAGGAAATATGTTAATAACCTATATAGGACACAGCGGCTTTATGGTTGAACTTGACAATATATGTCTGCTTTTCGACTACTATAAGGGCGTTGTTCCCCATACGGATAAAAAAATGTATATATTTTCAAGCCATTTTCATGAGGATCATTTCAATCCGAAAATATTCAGTATGATCAGCCCCCTTGATATTACATATGTGTTGTCAAAGGAAATAAGGTCAAAGGTCGGCTCAGTGGGGACGGATAAGAAAATTGAATATGTGAAAGCGAACGAAAAAAGGAAAATAGACAGCCTTACAGTGGAAACTCTGAAATCCACAGACTGCGGAGTTGCCTTTATTGTCAGCGCAGAGGACAAGACTGTTTTTCATGCAGGAGATCTGAATCTTTGGATATGGGACGGCGAAACAAAGCAGTACAACAACAATATGAAAGCAAATTTTCTGAAATATACCACACCCCTCAGAGGCAGAAGCATAGATGTGGGCTTTATACCCCTCGACCCACGCCTTGAAAAAAACTACTGCGCAGGAATGGACTGTTTCACAGAGTTTTGCAGCTTCGGGAAAATATTCCCAATGCACTTCTGGGGCTGTTACGGCATAATTGACAGATATAAAAAGGAAAGGGGAGATCGTGCCGTACAGGTTGAAAAAATAGAGTATGAGGGACAGACATGGGAGGTAAAAATATGAATTTCAGAATGATACACGAAAATTATAATGTGTCCGATCTCGATAAAGCCATGGATTTTTATAAAAAAGCCCTTGGTCTTGAGGAAAAAAGAAGGAAAACAGCGCCGGACGGCTCCTTTATTATAGTATTTATGGGAAATAAGGAGTCGGATTTTGAACTGGAGCTTACATGGCTCAGGGATCACCCGCAAAAGTACGATCTCGGTGAATGTGAATTTCATCTTGCTTTCAGAACCCCCGATTTTGAAGCTGCGCATAAGCTTCATTCGGAGATGGGCTGCATATGCTTTGAGAATCCATCAATGGGATTGTATTTCATTCAGGATCCGGACGGATATTGGTTTGAAATTCTGCCGGAAAAACAGAATAATAAGTAAATTTAATTTGACTGAACATATATTTTGTAGTATAATTCTATTCATACTTTTATATATACTTAGGAGGTTTATATTATGACAGGTTCAACCATAGGAATGCTGATAGTGATTGTTCTCTATCTCGTGATGATGCTTGCAATAGGCTATCGCTATTCCAAAGGCAATAAGACAGCAGGTGACTTTTATCTTGGCGGCAGAAAGCTGGGTCCCTTTGTTACGGCAATGAGTGCCGAGGCTTCCGATATGTCAAGCTGGCTTTTAATGGGTTTGCCGGGACTTGCTCTTGCCACAGGTATTGCGGAGCCTTTCTGGACGGCTCTTGGTCTTGGAGTAGGTACATATTTCAACTGGCTTATAGTTGCTAAAAAGCTCAGAAGATACAGCTATGAAATAGACTCCATCACGGTTCCCGATTTTTTTGCAAACAGATTTAAGTCAAAGGCTATTGTGGGTATAGCCGCTGTTGTTATCGTGGTATTCTTCATACCTTATACAGCTTCCGGCTTTTCGGCGTGCGGCAAGCTTTTCTCAAGTCTTTTCGGGATAGGCTATATACCGGCTATGATAATAAGTGCCGTTGTAATAATTGCCTATACCAGTCTTGGCGGTTTTCTTGCTGCCAGCACCACCGACTTTGTTCAGAGTATATTTATGTCGGTAGCTCTTATTATAGTTGTATTCTTCGGAATCAGCACAGTAGGCGGACTTGATGTCGTTATGGATAACGCAAAATCAGTTGATTGGATGCTTTCTCTTACAAGCGCAAACAGCGGCGGAGAAGTAGTGCCATACAGCGCTCTCACCATAGCATCTACTCTTGCGTGGGGTCTTGGCTATTTTGGTATGCCCCATATTCTTCTGAGATTTATGGCAGCCAAGGACGAAAAGCAAATTCCCACATCAAGAAGAATAGGCACGGTATGGGTATTCATATCCATGGCTGTGGCGGTTTTCATAGGCGTTATAGGTTATAGCCTTGTTCAGACCGGCTCCCTTGGGGAAATATCCAATTTCGACTCTGAGAGAATACTCGTTTACGTTGCAAACATACTGAAGGAACACGGATTTTTTGCTATGATAGCTGCCGGCATAATACTTTCCGGTATATTTGCCTGCACGATGTCCACAGCCGATTCTCAGCTTCTTGCAGCCTCGTCCTCCGTTTCGGAGAATATTTTCAAGGATTTTCTGGGAATAAAAATATCTGAAAAGGCGACTATGCTTACGGCAAGAATTACGGTTATCGTAATTGCTGTTATAGCTATGGTTTTTGCTGCCGATGAAAACAGCTCAGTATTCAGAATAGTTTCATTTGCATGGGCCGGATTTGGCGGAGCATTCGGACCCGTTATGCTTGCTGCTCTCTTTTGGAGAAGAGCAAACAAACAGGGCGCTCTTTGGGGTATGATTGTAGGCGGAGTTATGGTTTTCGTATGGAAGTTTGTGGTAAGAACAGCCTTTGCAGGTACAATACTCGATATATACGAGCTTCTTCCCGCTTTTATTCTGGGCGGTGTTGTGCTTGTTGCAGTAAGCCTTATTACTCCCGCTCCCGAAAAGGAAATAACCGATGTATTTGACAAAGTAAACAAAGCATAATTAAGTATATACCGTCTTTCGGACTGCGGCGGCGCAGCTTGGAAGGCGGTATTTTTTTTATGTCCTTCACATATTATTATAGTAATTTATATTAGGTGTGATAATATGGATAAACCAAAGGTCAACCCGCAGATTATGGAGCTTATTTCAGTTCAGACTGATGTAATTAATAATGAGATAGACTATTATACAAAGCTTTATGAATGTATAATCGATGAAAACGATAAGGAAATGGTTGAGGATATTGTTGTAACAAAGAAAAAGCATATGCTTATATTAAATGAAATGTATTACAGGCTTATGGGCGAAAGACCCTCCAAAGAGGAAAAAAGCAGTTCAAATGAAGAGCCTTCAATGAATCTTCCTGCGGAATTCAAAAAGGCGGTAAGCGCTGAGCTTGCAAATTCGGAAGCGTTCAGAAATCTGGTTTTCAGCTTTCTTAACCAGTCAATAAGAGATGCTTTTACGGAAATAATGACAGACAGCCAGAATAATGCAGTCAAATTTGCCGTACTTCTCACAAAATATAGCTGACAGCCGGAGCAGTCAAAGCCTTGCCGGTGAAGATTTGACATAAATTCCGGCTTTTTGTCGTTATGTGCTTGAAATGTGTTTCTGTATATGATATAATTGCAGTAAGTCATAGCAACCTCCTTTCTATTATATTACATTTGTTGTTTTTGCTAATATCATAGTCTTGCTATGACTTTTTTTTGACTTTTTCCGGAAAATATAATCTTGAAAAGAATAATTATTAATGGTAATATATACATATACGATTTTTAGGAGGAAACAGTAAATGAAGTATGTGATAGTATTGGGAGATGGCATGGCTGATTATCCGCTGGAGGAGCTTGGCGGCAGGACGCCTCTTGAATATGCCTCAACACCGGAGATGGACAGGCTTTCAAAAATGTCGGAAATAGGGCTTGTCAAAACAGTGCCCAGGGGCATGAAGCCGGGGTCGGATACGGCGAATCTTGCCGTTATAGGATATAATCCGGCGGATTATTACAGCGGACGTTCTCCGTTGGAGGCGCTTTCCATAGGTGTTAATATGAAATCCACCGATATTGCCATAAGAACAAACATAGTGACCATATCTGAGGAGGACGTTGACTTTGGCGAAAGAACCATTATAGACCACAGTTCCGGCGAAATTTCCACAGAAGATGCCGAGGTTTTGCTGAATGCGGTCAGAGCCGAACTCGAAACGGAGGAATTCAGATTTTACACAGGAACAAGTTACAGACATCTTTTGATCTGGGATAATGGCGTTGTTATGGACTTTGCGCAGCCCCACGACCACCTTACGGAAAAAATCGGCAAATATCTGCCAAAAGACAAGCGTTTTCGTGAAATGATGGAGAAAAGCTTTGACATACTCAATAACCACCCCATAAATAAAGAAAGAGCAGCAAAGGGACTCAACAAGGCAAATTGCCTTTGGTTCTGGGGCGCAGGCACAAAGCCCGCTCTCGATTCGTTTGAAAACAAGAACCACAAGAGGGGAGTTATGATTTCCGCTGTGGATCTTTTAAAGGGAATTGCCGTGGGAGCAGGAATGACAAATATAGAGGTCGAGGGCGCAAACGGTTCTCTCCATACCAATTACGAGGGAAAGGCTATGGCTGCCGTAAATGCGCTTAAGGGCGATTTTGATTTTGCCTATATTCATGTTGAGGCTCCCGATGAAATGGGTCATCAGGGAAGCATAGAACGCAAAATAAAGGCAATAGAATATCTTGACGGCAGAGTTATCAGAGTTGTGAGAGAAGAGCTTGAAAAGGTAGGCATTGATTTCAGAATGGCTGTTCTGCCCGATCATCCCACGCCTATATGTTGCCGTACACATACCAGTGATCCTGTGCCGTATATGCTTTATGACAGCACGGAAGCCCTGAACAATAAGTGGAATTATAATGAAAAAGAAGCTAAAGAAAGTGGCAATTATATTTCCGACGGCTTTACATTTATAAATAAATTATTCAATGAATAAAAGCGGAAAGGGTTTCATTTTGCCAAGGTCGGCAGAAAGGAGCTCTTTTTGTTTAAATGTGTAGGATATATGGCGATTTATATATGGTCGGTTTTTGCTGAAGCCGGTCGGCATTTGCAGCAAGCCCCGACCGCCCACCCCTCAGATTTTTCCCGTCTCGCCAAAAGCTTTTTCGTATCGGCAAATTCAAGTTTTGCAGCTTTTTTTATAAATCGGCTTATTCTTTGGGGATTAAAAAGATTTTCAGAACTATAAGATTGTCTGTAAAAAAATATAAAGTCCGGTGGTGAAATGTCAAGAGGAAAATGAGCAAGGAAACGAATAATTTACAGCAAAAATAAAAAAACAA
>CANQXR010000049.1 GCA_947627855.1 uncultured Clostridia bacterium | reverse complement strand
GGGCAGGGAAAAGGGCAAAGGGCGGACGCGTCCGCCCTTTGCCCTTTTCCCTGCCCCTCCCTGCGCCCCCACGACCCGCGGCCCGGTCGGCAGAGCGGAAAGGTTTGTGAAAACTTTCAAAAACACCCTCATATATCGGCTATGATGTATATGAGGGTGCATCTTCTTTATGAAAGCGCTTTTTTAATTTTATCCGACAGCTTCTGCTTTTTAGGCAGTTCGCCGAATTCTCTTATAAGGTCCTTTTGCGCATCGGTGCAGTTTGTGGGAATTTCCACCTTGATCGTAACTATATGATCTCCCCTTTTAGATGGTGTTCTGAGGAAAGGTACTCCCCGTCCTCTCAGGAAAATCTTATCATCGGGCTGGACACCCGGCTTTAATGTATACTTGATATCCCCGTCAATGGTAGGTATTGTTATTTCATCGCCGAGTATTGCCTGCACAACGTTTATTTTTACGTTGGAAAGTATATTCGTTTCGTTTCTCACAAATGTGGTGCTTGGGCGAACGCTTACCGTTATAAGCAAATCTCCGCTGCCGCCGCCGTTTGAGCCTGCGTTTCCAAAGCCCGACTTACGGATCGTCTGACCTGTGTTTATGCCCTTCGGAATGCTTATTTCAATGGACTTGCTCTTTCTCAGCTTGCCTGCGCCGTTGCAGTCGGGACATGGCGTATCCACAACGGTTCCCTTTCCGCCGCAGGTGTGGCAGGTCGTCTGTGACTGCATCATTCCCAGAATGGTCTGCTTTGTTGTGGTTTCAACTCCTCTGCCGCCGCAGGTGGGACAGGTTTTGGGAGATGTTCCGGCTTTTGCGCCTGTGCCGTGACAGCTTCCGCAATTCTCCACCACGGTTATGTCAACGGTCTTTGTACAGCCGAAAATAGCTTCTTCAAACGAAAGTATTATATTAACGCTGATATCCGAGCCACGCATAGGACCATTTCTTCTTGCACTTCTTCCTCCGCCGAAAAAATCGCCGAATACGCTGCCGAAAATATCGCCCATATCCATATTGAAGCTTCCGTCCGAAAAGCCTCCGCCGCCCATGCCGCCCTGTTCAAAGGCGCTGTGACCATATCTGTCATAAGCGGCTCGTTTATCGGGGTCTGACAGAACCTCGTTTGCCTCGTTAAGCTCCTTGAATTTGGCTTCGGCATTGGGGTCGTTGGGATTGAAGTCCGGGTGGCACTCCTTTGCCTTTTTTCTGTATGCCTTTTTGATCTGGTCCTGAGAGGCGTTTCTGTCTACCCCCATAACCTCGTAATAATCTCTTTTTTCCGCCATAACAATCTTTCCTTAAATAAATTACTGGTCGATTATATCGTCATTGCCTGTCGAGCCGCCCATGCCGCCGGCGCCGCCCATAGCTCCCGGATCGACTCCTGCTGCCTGTGCCTGCTGATAAAGTCTGGTTGTAAAATCATTGAGAACGGTTTTAAGGCTTTCCGTTGCCGTTTTAATTGTGGAAACGTCAGATTCGCTGAGTGTTTCGGGAGCCTTGCCCTCGGAAACTGCCTTCAGATTGCTGATTTCGGCTTCGATTTTAGCCTTGTCCTCCTGTGATATCTTATCACCAAGATCCTTAAGTGTTTTTTCCGTCTGGAAGATTATAGCTTCCGCTTCGTTTTTAACGTCAACAGCCTCCTTGCGCTTCTTGTCCTGTTCTGCGTACTGAGCTGCTTCCTTTACTGCCTTATCTATTTCCTCATCACTGAGATTTGTAGAAGATGTAATTGTTATATCCTGCTGTTTTCCTGTGCCGAGATCCTTAGCCGTTACCTTGACAATGCCGTTTGCATCGATATCGAATGTGACCTCGATCTGAGGTATTCCTCTCGGAGCTGCGGGGATTCCGTCAAGACGGAACATACCCAAGGACTTATTATCTCTTGCGAGAGGTCTTTCGCCCTGAACTATATTTATATCCACAGCCGTCTGATTGTCCGAATAGGTTGAGAAAACCTGCTTCTTGTTTACGGGGATAGTTGTGTTTCTCGGTATGAGAGTTGTTGCAACTCCGCCTGCCGTTTCAATGCCGAGAGTAAGGGGAGTTACGTCAAGAAGGAGAATAGAGCCTGCTCCCGCATCGCCTGCAATGGTTCCGCCCTGTATAGCTGCTCCTATAGCAACGCACTCATCGGGGTTGATTCCCTTGAATGGCTCCTTGCCCGTTATCTTTGCTACCTCGTCCTGTACTGCCGGAATTCTCGTTGAGCCGCCTACAAGAAGAACCTTGTCAAGGTCTGAGGCTGAAAGATCCGCATCGCTGAGAGCACGGCGCACGGGACCCAGTGTTGCATCTACAAGGTCGGAGGTAAGCTCGTTGAATTTTGCTCTTGTAAGAGTAACGTCCATATGCTTGGGTCCGTCCTGATTCATTGTTATGAAAGGAAGGTTTATGTTTGTTGTAACGGCTGATGAAAGCTCCTTCTTTGCCTTTTCGGCAGCTTCCTTAAGACGCTGCATAGCCATTTTGTCTGAAGAAAGGTCAATACCCTCTTTTGATCTGAAATCGGAGATAAGATAGTCAATAACTCTCTGGTCGAAATCATCGCCGCCAAGACGGTTGTTTCCTGCCGTTGCGACAACCTCTATGGTGCCGTCGCATATATCGATTATGGATACATCGAATGTACCGCCGCCAAGGTCATAGACCATTATTTTCTGTTCCTTATCGTTGTCAAGTCCGTAGGCAAGAGCGGCAGCCGTAGGTTCGTTTATGATACGTTTAACATCAAGACCTGCTATTTTTCCGGCGTCCTTTGTGGCCTGTCTTTGTGAGTCAGTGAAGTATGCCGGTACTGTAATTACCGCTTCCGTAACGTTCTCGCCAAGATAGCTTTCGGCGTCCTTCTTAAGCTTCTGAAGTATCATTGCCGAAATTTCCTGCGGGGAATATTTCTTGCCGTCATTTTCAAACTTATAATCCTCGCCCATGTGACGCTTTATGGATATAACGGTTCCGTTTACGTTTGTTACTGCCTGTCTTTTTGCAGTTTCACCTACAAGTCTTTCCCCTGTCTTTGCAAAACCTACTATGGATGGGGTTGTTCTGAAGCCCTCGCTGTTTGATATAACAACGGGCTGACCGCCTTCCATAACTGCTACACATGAATTTGTGGTTCCTAAGTCGATTCCTATTATTTTACCCATTTTTGTTTCCTCCTATATAATTATATTGATTATCCTGCCATGTCCTAAGCGGCAAAGTCAGTTTGCCACAACGACCATAGCCGGACGTATTACCCTGTCGTTTATTTTATAGCCCTTCTGGAGAACCTTTGCCACAACATTTTCTCCAAGCTCCTCATTTTCGGTGTGCATAACAGCATTGTGGACATTGGGATCGAAGGTTTCGCCCTCGGCTTCTATCTCCCTGACGCCCATAGACTCAAAAGCGCTCTTCATCTGATTGTAAATCATCTCTACGCCCTTGTAGAAGCTGCTTTCCTTATCGGATTCCGATGAAAGCGCCCTCTCGAAATTGTCCATAACACCCAGAAGCTTTTCCGCTGCATCTCCTATTCCCGATGAATACATGGCAGCCTTTTCCGCCGCAGTCCTTTTTCTGAAATTGTCGAACTCCGCAAGCCTTCTCAGAAGCTTGTCATTGAGGTCGTCGATCTGCGCCCTTAGCTGCTCCTCGACCGATGTTTCCTTCTCAGAAGCGCTTTCTTCCGGCTGTTTGTCCTCATTCGGAGCGTTCTGTGTTTCTTCGCTGACGGTTTCGGTCCCGTCCTTGAGTTCCTCCTCGTTTATGCCTGTTTTCTCCTTATCCTCGCTCATTTTAACCTCCCGTTATCTTATTTATGACCTCGTTCAGACTTTCTGTCATTTCTTTAAGAACCGACACCGTCTGAGAATAATTCATTCTTGTGGGGCCTATAATGCCTATAAAGCCTATATTGTTTCCAAGGGAATAGTTTGTCTTGATTATTGACAGATCCTTAAGCTGTGAAAGATTGCTTTCGCCGCCTATGATTATCTGCACTGTTCCGCTGCCGCAGGAATTATCCTTAAGAAGATTGCGCAGTATATCCTTCTGCTCCAATATTCTGAAAACATTCTTCGCCTTTTCTATATCGGAAAATTCCGGGTATTCAAGTATATTGTTCACTCCGCTTGTGTATACATCGGAGGACTTGTTTTCCATATCCGATATGGCAGCGAATATTTTTGCCGCAAGCTCTCCGTAAGGTCTGAAGCTTTTAAGAAGAGAACCGGCAGCCTCTTCATTTATTTCACAGCCGTAAAGACTTATATAATTGTTTATGGCTGCGCTCATGGCGTTGAGAACATCAAAATCGGGTATTTTAGCCGCCCTTAATATTGTGTTTTCAACCTTTTTGCTTTCCGTAACGCTCACCATGACCACGCTGTGCTCATCGACCCCCACAAGGGATATTTTTCTGAGCCTGTCGTTTTCCGCCTTTGCCTCAGTAACTACCGTGGCATAGTTTGTAAGTCTTGCCAGAGCCTTTGCCGTCTGCTCCATAAGATAGTCTATGCGGCTTATGTTTGAAGAAATCAGATCTCTGAGGAATATGCTTTCCTCCTCCGGGACGGAATAATGACCCATCAGCCTGTCAACATAAAGCCTGTAACCCTTGTCTGAGGGGATCCTTCCTGCCGAGGTATGCGGCTGGCAGATCAGCCCCATATCCTCAAGGTCGCTCATTTCATTTCTGATAGTTGCGGAGGATATACCGAGAGGATATTTTTTTGAAATTGTCCTCGACCCCACGGGATCGCCCGTTTTGATATAGTCGGTTATAATAGCCTCCAAAATTTTAATTTTTCTCGAACTGAGATCCATAAAAAATCACTTCCTCCGAAAGTCAGCCGACTCCGATGGTTTACTTCATTGTTAGCACTCTATTGTGTTGAGTGCTATTAACTGTTATAAAAATATCACTTGTTGGCAGAATTGTCAAGTGATATTTCAAATTTTATAATAAAAAGTCAGCAAAAACAGTGTTGGAAACGTCTATGCCCTTTTCCGTAAGCCACAGCCTTTCGCCGTTATATTCCAAAAGACCGAGAGCCTTATATTTTCCGATAACATCGGAGAAAAGGCTTTGCACACTCTCGCCGAATTCTTCTTCAAAATCCGCAAAAGCTATGCCCTCTGTCATTCTCAGCCCCAAAAACATATACTCCCCTATTATGTCGCTGCGGCTGAGCCTTTCCTCATAGCATACGGTGTTTTCTCCCATATAGGCTTCAAAATCATCTGTGTTTGCAAATCTCACATTATTGAAGAGAGAGTGCGCCGAAAGCCCGAAGCCAAGATAATCATATCTTTTCCAATACCCCACATTGTGGCGGCACTGTCTGCCCTCCTTGGCGAAGTTGGATATTTCATACTTGCCATATCCTGCCCCCGCAAGGATTTCATTTGCCTTTCTATACATAATACGGTCTTTAACTTCATTTGTCTGATAATTTTTATATTTTTTATAAAATGGCGTATTTTCTTCTATTATAAGGCTGTAAGCTGAGATGTGTCCGGGGTCAAGACTTACCGCTTTTTCAAGTGTTCTTTCCCAGTCGCCTGTTGTCTGATAGGGGTATGAAAACATAAGGTCTATATTTATGTTTTCAAAGCCTGCGCTGCGTATCATACAGAATGCCTCCTCGGCTTTTTCCGCGCTGTGTATTCTGCCGAGTGTTCTGAGGTTTTTGTCTGCAAAGGACTGCACCCCCATACTCACCCTGTTTATGCCTGCACGCTTATATATGTCAAGCTTTCCGGGGCTTACGCTGTCGGGATTTACCTCTATGGATATCTCCGCATCGCCGGCGACCGTGAATGTGTCCCTTATGGCGCACATTATTTCTTCAATATATTCTCCCCCTATAAAAGAAGGTGTGCCGCCGCCTATAAATATGGTGTCGACCCCAAGTCCCCCATATCTGCACTGCCTTATTTCTCTGACAAGCCTGTCTGCATAGCGCCTTATGTCCCTTTCATCTCTGTATGATGAATTGAAATCGCAATATCCGCACTTTCTTCTGCAAAATGGTATGTGGACATATATTCCCAACATACTTCCGCCCTCTTTCTCACTCTGACACAGGCTTTACCATTCCCGAATAAAGCTTTTTGACTCCTGCCCGGAATTCAATAGTCAGCAAAGGATCCTTCGATGACTCCGAAACCTCCAGAACAGTGCCTATGCCATACTTGACCTGTCTTACCTTATCCCCCGGCTTATATGCCTTTGCAGGAACTGTTGCCGCTGTTTTCGGCTTTGAGCCTACCACATATCCTCCCGAAACATTTATGGGCTTCGTAACGGCTCTCGCTCCGCCCACAGGGTGATTATAGGTTCTTTCCTTAAACGAAAGATCCCTCATATATTGCCGTGGTATCTCCTCAAGGAATCTTGACGGCAGATTGAAAACAGGGCTGCCGTGCTGCATACGGCTTTTGGCGCAGGTTATGAAAAGTCTTTCCTCTGCTCTCGTTATGCCGACATACAAAAGCCGCCTTTCCTCCTCAAGCTCTGCGGAAGAGCCGGAAAAAATAACAAGGGAGGAGGGAAATATGCCGTCCTCGAAGCCTGCAAGGAAAACAACGGGAAATTCAAGCCCCTTTGAAGCGTGGAGAGTAAGCAGAGAAACCGCCCCTTCCTCCGAATCAAGAGCATCGGTATCCGAAACAAGGGATATCTCGTCAAGAAATGCCGCCAGACTTGGGTCGTCCGGATTCTGCTCTTCAAAATCCGCCGCCTTGCTCTTAAGCTCGTATATGTTCTCTATCCTGTTCTGCGCCGTAATATCCCCCTCCGAAAGAAGCTCCGACAGATATCCCGTTTTGGTATATATTTCGTCCACAAGCTCGCTGACAGGCACTGTGAGGGAATCCACTATAAGCTCCTCGGCAAGACTTCTGAATTCCGTCAGCTTTTTGCTCCGTGATGAAAATTCGGAAAAGGTCTCTATGTTTTTTATGACCTCATAGGAGGATATGCCGTTTTCCACAGCCGTGCGGGATATTTTGTCTATTGTTGCCGCCCCTATTCCTCTTTTTGGAACATTTATTATTCTTTCAAGGTCTACCTGTGAATCGGGATTGTATATGAATTTGAGGTATGCCATCATATCCTTTATTTCCGCCGTTTCGTAAAAGGAGTGACCCCTCACCACAACATAGGGTATCGACGCCTTTACCATTCCCTCTCCCAAGGCTCTTGAAAGGGCGTTGTTCCTGTAAAGTACGGCAATTGAATTATAAGACATTCCCCTGTTTACAAGCCGCTTTATGTTGTCGGCAATAAAAAGCGCCTCGTCCCTGTCGGTATCGGCTCTGTAAAATGTGATAGGCTCTCCCTGGGGCTTATCCGTCCAAAGCGTCTTGCCCTTTCTGCTCTCGTTGTTGCTTATTACGGCGTTTGCAGCATCAAGTATGCAGGAGGTGGAACGATAATTCTGCTCAAGCTTTATCACCCTTGCCTCCGGATAGTCCTGTTCAAAGCTGAGTATGTTGTTTATATTTGCCCCTCTGAATGAATATATGCTTTGGTCGTCATCGCCCACAACACAAAGATTTCTATGGCGTGACGCAAGAAGATTCACAAGCATATACTGCGCCGTATTGGTATCCTGATATTCGTCAACAAGAATATAGCGGAACCTGTCCTGATATTTCAGAAGCACCTCAGGAAAGGCTCTGAAAAGCTCCAGTGTCTTATTTATAAGGTCGTCAAAATCAAAGGCATTGTTTCTGAAAAGCCCCTTCTGATAATCGGCATATATATCCGCAATTACCTCATCTCTGAAATTTTCCGCCTTTTCTCTCATTAAGGAAGGAGTTATGCATTCGTTTTTAAGACTGCTTATAGCCGACAGAACAGACTTGGGTCTGTACGTTTTATCGTCTATATCGCTTTCCTTTAATATACTTTTGATAAGCCTTTCGCAGTCCGCCGTATCGTATATGGTAAAATTGGGACTGTAACCCAACATCTGCCCCTCACGCCTGAGTATTTTCACACAGGTGCTGTGAAAGGTGGATACCCATACCTCCGAGCCGCCGTATGCCGCTCTTTCAACTCTTTCCTTCATTTCCCTTGCCGCCTTGTTTGTAAAGGTTATGGCAAGTATATTCCAGGGTCTGACGCCGTTTTCTATAAGATAGGCTATTCTGTGTGTAAGCACTCTCGTCTTTCCCGAACCTGCCCCCGCAAGAATCAACAGCGGTCCCTCGCTGTGCAGCACTGCCTCCTGCTGCATAGGATTAAGCCCCTTCAATATGTCACTCATCTTTAAAAATCTCCTTTATGTCCCCCATTTTTTCAAAAAGCATATCATAGCCTCCCGTTCCGTAGCTCAGGGAACGGTTCACACGGCTGATAGTAGCAGTAGATGAGCCTGTGTGTGCAGCAATTGACGTGTATGTCTGCTTCTGCCTTAAAAGAACAGCCACATACAGCCGCTGTGTTATGGAGTTAAGCTCCTGAACCGTACAGAGGTCCTCCATAAAAGCAGCAAGCTCCTCCCTGCTTTTAAACCTTAAAATACAGTCAAATAAAAAATTCCTGTCAAGTTTTATATCTTCCTTTTTCATAAAAATTACCTCCATATATTTTTATTTTAGCACTTTATTACGTGAAAGTAAAGAATTAAAATAGGTGAATATTTTCATATTTTTATAAAAAATGCTTGATTTTATGTTGGAGGGGTGTTATAATCAGTTTGATAGTGAAGTTGTCAGGAGTGGGTAAAGCCCACTCTTGTTTTTTTAATCGGGAAGGAGAATGAAGTGCAGGCAAAAGAAATAATCACAAAAACCGAGGCTTTTGCAAAGGGCATAACCGACAAATACGCCTTAGAGCTTGTGGAGGCAGAATATGTAAAGGAAGGGCATGACAGATTCCTTCGCGTTTATATAGACAAGGAAGGCGGCGTTACGATAGACGACTGCGAAAGTGTCAGCAGAGAGCTTGAAGAAATCCTCGACAGGGAGGACTTCATAGACGATGCCTATATTCTTGAGGTAAGCTCTCCCGGCCTTGACAGAATTCTGAAAAAGGATTACGAATATACAAAATATAAGGGCAGACAGGTCACAGTAAAGCTCTATAAGCCCATAGACAAGGTAAAGGAGTTCGAGGGCGAGCTTGTGGGGCTTGAGGGCGGAAAAATCATAATAAAAACAGACGAGGGCGAGCTTGACTTTGACAGGAGCGCCGTTGCCGTCTGCCGCTTGAGCGTTATTATTTAACAGCTTATCCAAAACAGGAGGAAAAAACTATCATGGATAAAAAAGAGCTGATAACAGCTTTAAATCTTTTGGAAAAGGAAAAAGGGATTGACAAAGAGGTTATTTTTGAAGCCATAGAGCTGTCACTTCTTACGGCTTCAAAAAAGAATTTCGGTTCATCTCAGAATGTAAGAGTGGATATCAACAGAAAAACAGGAGAAATCAAGGTTTTTGCATCAAAAGATGTGGCAGATGAGGTTGAGGACGAAGGGCTTCAGATATCCCTTGAGGACGCAAGAGAAATCTCCCCTCACTACAACATAGGAGATGTGGTGGAATTTGAAATAACTCCGGGAAATTTCGACAGGATCTCCGCTCAGACTGCCAAGCAGGTGGTCGTACAGAAAATAAGAGAGGCGGAAAGAGAAAAGCTTTACAACGAATATATTGTAAAGGAAAAGGACATAGACACTGCAATAGTACAGAGATATGAAAAGAAAAACGTAATAGTTTCTCTTGGCAAAATGGAGGCAATGCTGCCCCTGAGAGAGCAGATGCCGGGAGAGGTCTATAACTTCAACGACAGAATAAAGGTATATATTCTTGAAGTACGTCAGACCCCGAAAGGACCTCAGATAAACGTATCAAGAACACACTATGAGCTTGTGAAAAGGCTTTTTGAGCTGGAGGTTCCCGAAATTGCCGACGGAACCGTTGAAATAAAGAGCATAGCCAGAGAAGCAGGCTCCCGTACCAAAATGGCTGTGTATTCCAAGCTGCCCGAAGTAGACCCTGTAGGCGCCTGTGTAGGTCAGGGAGGCTCCAGAGTAAATGTAATAGTGGACGAACTCAAGGGCGAAAAAATAGATATTATAAATTGGAGCGAGGACCCTGCCGAGTTTATAAAAGCCGCCCTCAATCCCGCAAAGGTAATAGCTGTTGAAACGGGAGAAACTGAGGAAGAGAGGTTTGCCAAGGTCGTTGTGCCCGACAATCAGCTCAGTCTTGCCATAGGCAAGGAAGGTCAGAATGTACGCCTTGCCGCAAGACTTACAGGCAGAAAAATAGACATAAAGAGCGAAACTCAGGCAAGAAGCACCAAGTTTATAGACTTCTCAAAGGTTGAGAAAAAAATAACCCTCAAGGATATTCTTGCCGCGGTTGAAGAAAAGCAGAGGGAGGAAGCAGCCAGAAATGCCGGAGAGGACACAGACGCAGAAGCCGCAGACACAGGTGATAACATCACAGAAGCGGAAACTGCGGACACATACGCTGTCGGGGGAGCAGGCAATGACCCTGCGGACGGCGGCGAAAGCAGTTTCGAGGTAAGTTCAGGCTATGGTGGCGATGAGGAATTCATAGGCGAGTATAACGAAAAGTACAGCGAAGATTATAACGATGAATACGATGATTATTACGATGATTGACAAGAGGTGGTTTGATGCTGAAAAAGCGCAAGATTCCTCTGCGGAAATGCACGGGCTGTCTTGAAATGAAAAACAAGAAGGAGCTTATCAGAATAGTCAGGGACGAAAACGGAGAGTTCTCACTGGACGAAAAGGGCAAGAAGCCCGGCAGAGGAGCATACATCTGCCCCAACGAGGAGTGCCTTGCAAAGGCTGAAAAATCCAAGGGGCTTGAGCGTTCATTCAAGTCAGCCGTTCCGCCGGAGGTATATGATAAGCTCAGAGCGGAGCTTAAAGGCTATGAAAAATGATTTATTTATGCTTTCCCTCTCCATGAAGGCAGGAAAGCTTATAACAGGCGAACAGTCCGTGGAGGCGGCTGTTAAAAAAGGAAGCGTATATCTGCTGATAATACCGGCAGATGCATCGGATAATACTAAAAATAAATTTGTGAATAAGGGGAAATACTATAATATTCCTGTCCTTATAATGAGCGACAAAAAAACTCTCTCCCATGCAGTGGGCAGGGAAAACAGAACCTCCTTTGCCATAACCGACAAGGGACTGGCGGACAGGATATATAAAATCTTTTCTCCCTCTCTTTAACTTAATATGGAGGTGAAGGGTTTATGAGAATAAGAGAATTGTCCAAAGAAGTAGGACTTTCAAATAATGTATTGCTTAAAAAGCTTGACGAACTTGGCATAACAGGCAAAAAACCCGCAAGCGGTCTGACCGGTGAAGAAGAAAAGAAGCTCAGGGAGCTTATAGCCGGAGAGAAAAAGGCTGTCGGTTCTGCCGATGTAAAACCCGATGTAAGAAAGGAAAGACCAAAAACGGAAAAGCCCAGAACGGAAAAACCGAAAACGGAAAAACCGAAAACGGAAAAACCGAAAACGGAAAAGCCCAGAACGGAAAAGCCGGGCGCTGAGGAGCAAAAGTCAGAGGGGCAGAAGTCTCAGGACGGCGAAAAAAGACGCAGACGCAGAAGAAGAAACAGGAGAAACAGACAGCAGGAGTCTGCTCCGACACCTACGTCCGCTCCCGCACCTGCTCCCGAACCGGTTATACAGGAGGCAGAGGAGGACGACATCTCCATAATAGAGCTGCCGCCGTCCGTTACCGTAGGCGAGCTTGCCGAAAGAATAGGCAGAAAGCCCACCGAAATTATTATGAAGCTTATGTCGATGGGCGTTATGGCAACAATTAACAATGAAATTGACAGAGATACCTGTGAAAAAATATGCGAGGATTACGGCATAATAGTTGAGGAGGAAATCGAAAAGGACATTGCGGAGGAAATTTTCAGCCTTGAAGAGGATCCGCCGGAAAGTCTCAGAGAACGTCCTCCCGTAGTAGTTGTTATGGGTCATGTTGACCACGGAAAAACATCTCTTCTTGACTGCATAAGAAAAACAAAGGTAACTGAGGGCGAAGCGGGCGGAATCACACAGCATATAGGCGCTTACACCGTTTCAATAAACAAGAAGCCCATTACATTCCTTGATACCCCCGGACACGAGGCCTTTACAGCCATGCGTATGAGGGGAGCTATGGTAACGGATATAGCCGTTCTTGTAGTCGCCGCAGACGACGGTGTAATGCCGCAGACAATAGAGGCAATAAACCACGCAAAGGCGGCTGAAGTGGAAATAATAGTGGCTATAAACAAAATCGACAAGCCCTCGGCAAATCCCGACAGAGTAAAACAGGAGCTTATAGAATACGGGCTTGTTGCCGAGGACTGGGGCGGCGATACAATATGCGTTCCCGTTTCGGCAGTTACCAAAGAGGGAATAGATCAGCTTCTTGAAATGATAACTCTTGTGGCTGAAATGAAAGAGCTTAAGGCAAACCCCGACAAGCTTGCTCTCGGCACAATTATAGAGGCAAGACTGGATAAGGGCAGAGGTCCCGTGGCCACCGCTCTCGTAAAGGGCGGAACTCTCCATGTCAGCGATCCCATAGTCGTAGGCAGCACCTACGGCAGAGTCAGGGCAATGGTAGACGACAAGGGCAGACAGATAAAGGAAGCAGGTCCGTCAAAGCCTGTGGAAATACTGGGACTTAACGAGGTTCCCCATGCGGGAGATACCTTCTATGTTGCAAAAACCGACAAACAGGCAAGACAGGTGGCGGATTCTGTAATTGCAAAGGCTAAGATAGATATGCTCAAGGATACTCAGAAGGTTTCTCTTGAGGATCTTTTCAGTCAGATAAAGTCGGGAAATATGAAGGAGCTTAACATAGTTATCAAGGCAGACGTACAAGGTTCTGTGGAGGCTGTCAAGGGGGCTCTTGAAAAGCTTTCCAACGATGAAGTGAGAATACGGACGATACACGGCGGCGTAGGCGCTATAACCGAGTCGGACGTTATGCTTGCTTCTGCTTCAAACGCAATTATAATAGGCTTTAACGTGCGCCCCGAATCTTCCGCAAAAATGGTAGCGGAGGATCAGAAGGTTGATATACGCCTTTACAGGGTTATATACAATGCCATAGACGATATAACGGCGGCTATGCAGGGTATGCTTGACCCCGAATATGAGGAGAGAATACTCGGTCATGCTGAGGTAAGGCAGATTTTCCACGCTTCAGGCGTCGGCACCATTGCGGGCAGCTATGTAAAGGACGGCAAAATAACAAGAAGCTCAAAGGTTCGCCTTTTAAGGGACAATGTTATTGTATATGAGGGCGAAGTAGCCACACTGCGCCGTTATAAGGACGATGTAAAAGAGGTGGCCTCGAATTATGAATGCGGCATACTTCTGAATAAGTTCAACGATGTAAAGGTCGGAGATATCATAGAGGCATTCATAATGGAAGAAATCAGACAATAAGGTGATTTTATGAAAAAAAATAACCGTATGATACGCATAAATGATGAGATAAAGAAAGAGGTTTCCAATATACTCCGCTCGGAAATAAAGGATCCGAGATGCGCCGAGCTTATGAGCGTACTCAAGGTCGAAACAACTCAGGATCTTAAATACTGCAAAATATATGTGAGCATTCTGGGCGATGAGGAGGCTGTAAAAAGCTCTATGGGGGTTCTGAAGGGAGCAAAGGGCTATATAAGAAGTCTGCTTGCCCACAGAATCAATCTGCGCAACACACCGGAGCTTATATTCATACATGATGACGCCCTCGAATACGGAATACACATTTCAAAAATAATCGACAGTCTTAATTTGGAGGACGAGGACGAAGCAGGTGACGGAAATGAAAACGGAAATTGATGTTTTTGCACAGGAACTCAGGCATTATATAGAAAAAAGCGACAAAATCGCAGTCAGCGCCCATATAAACGCAGACGGCGACGCCATAGGCTCTACGCTGGCAATGGCTGCTCTTATTGAAAAGCTGGGAAAGAAGCCTTTTGTTTTCGTATATTTCAAGGGCAGCAAATTTGACTTCATACTTGACAAAAGCCGTCTTTACAAGGGCAGCATGGCGGAGCTTTCACCTGAGCTTTTCATATGTCTTGACTGCGGCGACATAGGCAGACTCGGTGACGGAACGGAAATTTTCAGAAGAGCCGCAGTGACCTTCAATATAGACCATCACATTTCCAACACCGGCTTTGCCGACCACAATCTGGTTATGCCGAAGGCCTCATCCACCTGTCAGCTTGTCTATGAGGTAGCTTCACGTATTACGGATATAGACAAATATATGGCGGAATGTATATATACGGGGCTTATAACGGATACCTGCGCTTTCAAGCATTCCCAGACAAGCAGCCGCACCATGGAAATAGCCGGAGAGCTTATGTCAAAGGGAATAGATTTCAGCTTTATACAGTCAAGGGCGCTGCACAGCCACGATATGTCTGCGGCAAAAGCCTTTGCAAAAGCTGTTCTCAATTCGGAATTAAAGGACGGCATATGCTATACGACACTTACTCTCAAGGAAATACGTTCCGTAGGCGCAATATTTGAACAGCTTGACGGCATAGCGGAATATTGTCTTAACACAAACGGAGCAAGGGTTTCGGTTTTCCTGTATGAAAAGGGAAACAACACAATAAAATGCAGTTTCCGCTCAAACGGAACAGACGTGAACAAAGCTGCGGCTAAATTCGGCGGCGGCGGTCATATATGCGCAGCAGGCTGTACAATAGAAAAATCTTCTCTTCAGGACGCCCTTGAAGCCTGTCTTGAAGAGCTTAGGACTGAAATGAATGAATAAGGACATAAACGGTTTTATAAACATTTATAAGGAACAGGGCTTTACCTCCTCAGACGCAGTTGCAATTGTAAGAGGTATTTTCGGCAGAGTAAAAACAGGTCACACAGGCACTCTTGACCCAATGGCGACGGGAGTTCTTCCCATATGCCTTGGAAAAGCGACAAAGCTTGCCGACTTTGTTCAGGCAAAGGAAAAGATATATAAAACCTCCCTGTATCTGGGTATTTCCACTGACACCTGTGATATATGGGGAAAAACAATTTCCTCACAAAGTGTAAATATATCGGAAACTGAGATTTCACAGGCGATAACATCGTTTATAGGAGAGCAGGAACAGACACCGCCCATGTATTCAGCGGTAAAGATAGGGGGCAAAAAGCTTTATGAGCTTGCAAGAGAGGGCATTACTGTGGAGAGAAAAAGCCGCACAATACACATATATGACATATATGACATAAATTTTACAGCCCCCAAAACCGTGGAATTTACCGTAAGATGTTCCAAGGGAACATACATACGCACACTTTGCAGCGACATAGGTCAAAGGCTGGGCTGCGGAGGAGTTATGTCGGCTCTTGAAAGGCTTGCATCGGGCAGCTTTGTCAAAGAAACCGCTGTAACCATAGGCGAGCTTAAGGAGCTTAAGTCACAGGGGCTTGAAAACAACATTATTATGCCCATAGAAAGTGTACTCAGGGAATATGGCAAATATAAGACCTTGCCCGACGGCGACAGAGCTGCCGAAAACGGAAATAAAATAAGGGCCTCCCTTATTGACGGTGAAAAGCCGCCCAAAGACGGGAAATTTATGCTTTATTCCTCCACAGGCAGGCTTGTGGGCATATTCAGAAATATTGACGGCTTTTTAAAGCCTGTTTGTATGCTGGTGTAAATTATGACAATTATTGAAAATCTGAACATCGATTTCAAAAACAAAACAGCCGTCACTCTCGGCAATTTTGACGGCTTTCACATAGGGCACAGAAGGCTTGTGGAAAGAATAAAGGAAACGGGGCTTGAGGCTGTTATTTTCACATTTTCACCCCACCCTGTACGTTTCTTTGCACCAGACGGCGGCTTCAGAACCATATATACAGAAAAGGAAAAAATCATGACGGCAGCCGCCACAGGCGCAGACATATATATAAACTGTCCCTTCACAAGAGATTTTGCCGAGCTTTCTCCCGAAGCTTTTATAAGGCTTCTCAAGGCTAAAACAAACTGCGCCTTTCTCGCAATAGGCGAAAACTACTCATTCGGCAAAAACAAGTCGGGAAATGCCCTGACACTCAGAACAATAAGCAAAAACTATGGCATAGAAACCGAAATTCTGAAAAATGTTTATTATGACGGGGAGTGTGTAAGCTCCACACGCATAAGAGGGCTTATAAAGGACGGGCATATGGAGGACGCCGGCAGGCTTCTCGGTTCGCCCTATTTCATAACAGGCAGGGTCGTACACGGTAAGCAGCGTGGCGGCGGAATGGGCTTTCCCACAGTCAACACCGAAACAGAGCCGGAAAAGCTTTTGCCCGGCGACGGGGTTTATGCCACAAAAACATATGTAGAGGGCAGAGCCTTGCCTTCCGTTACAAACATAGGCAAAAATCCCACGTTTCACAATGATGTCAGAACAGTTGAAACACATATAGCAGGCTACGGCGGCAATCTGTACGGGCAGGAAATCAAAACGGAATTCCGTTTCAAAATAAGAAACGAAAAAACCTTTTCTTCAAAAGATGAGCTTATAAAACAAATCAGAGCGGACATTATTTCAGCCGGCTGCATCTGATATGCCTACCCCTCTGCCGTACAGAAATGTCCATGACATTTCTGTACGGCAGGGGGCGCGGGGCGTGCGGGGGCTGAGCGAGGGACAAAACAAAGGGGGAGCCTGCGGCTCCCCCTTTGTTTTGTCCCTCGCTCAGCCCCCGCAC
>CANQXR010000048.1 GCA_947627855.1 uncultured Clostridia bacterium | reverse complement strand
TCTATATTATACCATATTTCTTACTATTTTTTAATAGTTTTTACTGCTTCCTGTAGTTTTCGGACAGTCTGCCCCGCCCCGTGCCCCTTTCAATTACCCGTATAATTGTTATCTTTTTTTCCTGGGTGAATCAGAAGACAACGATGGTTCTTTGCTAAATGAAAATTTGGTACTTTTGCTTTTTTGTTCAGATGAAAGAAAGTCGAAAAGAGATTTTTTTCTGACTGCGGGAGTGACAGCGCCTTTATCCATCACTCTAAATCGTTTAGCCCGTTCAAACATTGTTACTTTGTTTTCGCTTATTCTTTCAGAGCCTTCCTCATAATATCTGGAAAAATCAGCTGCATCCTTATATATGCCTATATAAACATCTGATGTAGAGCCTGCATGTACTCCGAATGATGTCGTTTTGGGTGCAAAGGTTTCAAGAGTGACTATCATATCTCTGCCGTTTATTTTCGGTCGGGCAACAATACACGCCTGATGGAAATCCCACTGAAACTGTGTACCGTCCGAACCCCGAAGATTCGCTCTGATAATACCCTGATTGCCATCTCTGCCAAATTTATTTTCCACATCACGCAAAAAACCCGAACAGTATTCACAGTCTGTGCTGAGAAGTATTCTTTCCTTGCTCGCATCTGCTCCTGCAAGCGCTCTAAGCTCATTGTATGAATTATCAACTCCGCCGCGGCAGCTATCCACAACTTCCATAAGTTCCGCACGATTCAGCCCTGACATATCACCCGGCATTTTAAGGGCGTTATCAAGCTTTTGGAATTGGGTCATTTCCTCTGCCCAATTAATCCATGTCGACAATATATCTGCAAAGGGAATATGAGTATAGGGTCCATTAACCGATTTTTTCATAACGAGTTCCCTCATACACATATTGAAATCATCTCTTTCCGCCTTGTTTTTTATGCCGGCTTTTTTAGCCAATATGTCACAGATTTTATTTGCCCTTTTACTATAATTATTATCGTCGGCACTTGTCAGCGAAAAATGAAAGTCACAGAGCGTTTTACTTCCGTCCTCAAGATTTATTTCTCCGTTTTCCCCTATAAAAAGGTTTGCAATACCGATTGTCATATAATTTATATTTTTTCTTATGGAAAAGGATCGTCCCGGTGATTCAAATTTTTCGGGAAGCTGTGGTCTTAATATATAGCTGTCATCGCCATCTTCTTGGGCATAGAAATAAGAATTTCTGCCGCTTGCAAGGGCATCAGCTACTTCTTTCGTTACTCTCAGACTTGTAAATGCTCCGGATTTTACTTCTTCATCCGGGTTATAGACCACATTGGCAGACGGCTCTCCCAGACCTTCGATTCCCTCTGTAATTCTATGAATTGCTCCTCCGCACACAATATACACCCCATTTCTAAAACATATATTCGATATATTTTACAAGTATATTATATTGTAAATAAGTCATTATGTCAATACTGCGTTTCCCTGAGTCTGTCCACAATACTTTTTTTGCATATGTTGGCATAACAGATGTATGGAATCAGCACAGAAAAAACAAGAAGTCCGGGCAGCAAAAGCAGCATAGGTCTGACGTCAGAGTGATAAGTGAAATACCACATCTGTCTTGAAACAGCGTATATGAAGGTCTGCGTCAGCAAAGTACCTATGACTAAAACGAATATAAACGTAAAAGCTATATAGCACAGCCCCTCGCAGATAAGCATTTTTTTAAGCTGTCCGCCTGTCATACCTACGGCACGTAGCACTGCAAGCTCATGCCTCCTGGCTCTGACAGAGGTTACCTCCGCATTTATAAAATTCAATATGCCTATAACAGCGAGTATAAAGCTAAGAAGTCCGCCCACAACAACAAAGGTGCTTTTCATTTCACGAAATTCATTCATATAGGTCTGTGCGGAAACATAGCCAAGCTCCGGTTTTATGTTTTCGCAATAATTCTCTGTCCATTCGCCGACCTTCTCCTTTTCTTCCTCTGTTGTGTCATATGCCATCTTCATTGCTCCGTCCTCGCCTGTAAGTCTTATAAATTCCTCCGAGGGCAGTATGAAATAAACATCGAAGCC
The DNA here is from genome assembly GCA_947627855.1 of uncultured Clostridia bacterium. Taxonomy (GTDB): domain Bacteria; phylum Bacillota; class Clostridia; order Lachnospirales; family CAG-274; genus JAJQCI01. The sequence continues at coordinate 14,990 of CANQXR010000048.1, read as the reverse complement.
ATGGGCGTGTCCGGGTCCAAGGGCAAAGGGAATTTCTCCCAACGCCATTACTTCATAATCCCTGAAAGCCCCGTCTGCTCCCTTAAGCCTTACTTTATCACCGGGCAAATAAAGCTCTGCGCCCTCTGCATACTTTATATAAGTTGACGCAATAACATAATTCCCGTCTGAAAATTTTTCCCTGTCAAAGCTTCCTTTGTTTATTTCAAGCTTGTCAATAACCATGCCGTCAACACCGTAAATATGACAGCTTATTTTATTTTCAGTCAGCATTTTTTTGTCCGACTCCTTTATTATTTCCGGCATAGCGTCCTTGTTGTCCTCAAATATTTTCTTTGCTTTGGTCAATTCCTCTTCACTGAGTGCGTGCTCTGATTCCTCACGCATATATACGCAGCCCACATCGGTTACTCCCGAAATATTCTCTATATTTCTTCTGACCTCCGGACTTATGCTGTTATATGCCTTTTCTTCGGAGAATTCGTTCAGAACAGACGCATCTGTTATGCAGAAATCAGAAACGACCTTATCCTGTATATACTTATCCATATCAAGTCCTCTGACAAGAGCCGCCACTGCATTTAAAACAATCAGGGACAGGGAAAGAGAAAGTACGACAACGGCTGTTTTTGCCTTATTCCTGCCAAGGCTTCTCATCGCCATTGAAAAAGCCGATAATTTATGGGGTTTTCTTTGCTTTTTTGATGCCGATATATTCCCTGTATATCTTACGGCCTCTATGGGGGAGATACGTCCCGCAAGGCGGCAGGGCTTTATGCAGCTTATGCCTACTGTGACAAATGAAAACAGTGCGCTGCACACAAATATAAAAGGGTCTGCGGAAATTACATTTTCGCTCACTGTGGTCATTGACATAACATACGGAAAAATAATTACCGCCACGACATAGCCGGTTATAAGACCTATGGGTATTCCTATAAGCGACAGAACCACAGCCTGCCGTCTGACTATTCCTTTAAGCTGACGTCTTGTTGTTCCTATGGTTTTCAGAAGTCCGTAAAAACGAATGTCGTTATTGACCGAAATATAAAAAACATTGTAAATTATGAGATAGCCCGAAAGCATAATAATGACCGGAATTCCGAAAATCAGAATAAGCGACATTACATCAATGCTTTCCGACATATACGCCCAGTTGGAGCCTTCATTTATTTCACTTCCGAAGCCGCAGCGTTCCTTGAGAGCCTCCATCTTCTTTTCTAAATCCCACGAATCGGAAAAAAACAGAGATGCATTGACTGAGCCGGAATAAAGCCCCTCTTTTCTGAAGCTGCCGTCCTTAAATACCGGGGCGACCTCATCGCAGTATTCCCGTGACACAAATATCTGGTTCACTCCCGAAACGACATCGCCTTCCCAAAAGCCGCAAAGATTAAAAACCTCCTTATGACTTTCTCCGTCCGTTCTGAATTCCATGGGAACCTCCGCCCCTATTTCATGAGGCACTCCCAATGCGTCCAGAACCTCTGTTGTCGTTGCCAGATCAAGTCTTTCCTTTGGCAGAGTTCCCGTTGTAGGCATATTGAACGACCACCTCGCCGCCTTTTCCTCCGTAAAGCGCATTTCGGTGATTAGCTTGTCAAGCTCCGGATTTTCCCCAAAGCCTACAAATATATTATATGAAATATCCCTGACCTTTGGGTCGGACTTCACCCTTTCATATTCGGGCAGTGATATGAATTTAAAGCCTCCGTGAGAAATCGTGCCGACCTGCCGCATTGTGGAAAGCTGAAATGACTCCGCAACGCTTTTCCCCACAGTAAACAACGCCGTAAACATAACAGATGTGAGAATGATTGCCGCTATGGCTGTTATGTTTCTTATGCCGCCGCTTCTCAGGGCACGCATTGATATTCTGTTTATCGCCTTTTTATTTCTTACCTTATACATCAGAACCACCCTCCGTCCTTCCGTCCTCTATTCTTATTATCCTGTCAGCCATCTGAGCAATTTCCTCATTATGTGTTATCATAACTATTGTCTGAGAAAACCTGTCGCTTGTCACTCTTAAAAGCCCCATAACGTCAAGGCTCGTTTTGCTGTCAAGATTTCCCGTAGGCTCGTCCGCCAGAATTATGGCAGGCTTTGCGGCAAGGGCTCTTGCGATGGCGGTTCTCTGCTGCTGCCCTCCCGAAAGCTGATTTGGCAGAAAATTCACCTTTTCGGAAAGACCTAAAATTTCAATGATATCATTGATGTGCTTTCTGTCAATTCTGTTTCCGTCAAGCTCTATGGGCAAGACTATATTTTCATATACATTCAGCACAGGCACAAGATTATAGCTTTGGAAAACAAAGCCTATCTTCCTGCGGCGGAATATGGTAAGCTCATCGTCCTTCAGTGCAAAAATATCCCGTCCGTCCACATAGACCCTGCCCCCTGTGGGGCGGTCAAGCCCTCCGAGCATATGCAGAAGAGTAGACTTTCCGCTGCCGGAGCTTCCTACCACCGCCAGAAATTCTCCGTCCTTAACCGTAAGGCTTACGCCGTCAAGAGCCTTTACCACATTTTCGCCCTTGCCGTAATATTTTTTCAGATTCTCGGTTTTTAAAATATCCATTTTCATACCTCCATAAAATAAGACTGTCTTTGTCTGACAGTCTTATTCTGAAATATAATTCTTTCACTGTTCTTTCAGAATCCTTACACTTCTGAAACAATTCACGCCTTTGGCAGAAAAACCGAAAAAAGAGAACCTTTGCCCACCTGTGAGCTGACCTTTATATATCCGCCCTCTCCCGATATTATTTCTCTGGCAAGATAAAGACCTATTCCGACGCCCTGTTCGTTATGCACCCTCGGCGACCTGTAAAATCTGCCGAATATTTTTGCGCTTTCCCCCTCGTCTATACCTATACCCGAATCCTCTATATCTATTTTTACAAACATTTCATATTCAGCCGCCGAAACCGTCACACTGCCCCCTGCTGAGGTATATTTTACTGCATTGTCAACAATATTTGAAATTGCCTCCGCCGTCCATTTCGGGTCAAACACGCCCACAATATCGGGTATTTCAGAAATCTTCAGAGCAATACCCTTTGCCTTGGCTTTTTCCGCAAAATCAAGCCCCATAATAAGCTCTCTGACGGAGTATGGACGGGATATTATGCTGACTATGCCGTTTTCAAGTCTTGAGGTCTTTACAAGAGCCTGAACCAAAAAATTCAGCTTGTCCGCCTGCTCCTTTATATTTTGCAGAAGCTCCCTTCCCTTTTCGTCAAGACTTCCGTTTTCTTCAATAAGCTCACTGTAAAGCAGAATATTTGATATGGGAGTTTTGGTCTGATGGGATATATCGCTTATAAGGGATTTTATATGGTTTCTCTCCTCTTTTATGCGGTTCTGCGAAGTCTTGCCCGATGTTATATAACGGCGCATTTTGCTTTCAAGCCTTGAAAGCCGCCCCTCGTCAAAATTGTTTTCATGGAATTCGCCCTTTATGCCGTCATCAAGCATACTGTCAAGGCTTTTCAATATGCCCGATGTCCGCAGATATATGAATATCGCAGCCGCAGCAAGGACAAAAACAGCAATCATCAATATAATATTCATATTATTTCTCCCATACATAACCTATTCCGTAAACCGTTTTTATAGGAGCAGCACCAAGCTTTGCACGGAGCCTGCTCACAGCAACGGACAGGGCATTTTCCTCCACAAATTCCGCCCCCTCCGACCATATGCGGTCTATAAGCATATCCCGTGAAAGAGTGATGCCCCTGTTGTTTACAAACAGTCTGAGCAGCCTTTGCTCGGTTTTGCTCAGCTCCACAGCCTGTCCCCGTACATAAAATTCCATACGTTCAAAATCAAACATAAAGCCGCCCTCCGAAAAGACCTTCTCCCCTGTGAAGTTTCTCCTAAGAACAGCGTTTACCCTCGCCCTTAACACGGCAAGGGAAAAGGGTTTTGTTATGTAATCATCGGCTCCCGATTCAAGCCCCGTCACAATATCATACTCCATATCGTTTGCAGTAAGGAATATAACAGGTACACCATATTTTTTCTTTATTCTGCGGCAAAGGTCAAGTCCGCTTCCATCGGGAAGATTTATATCAAGAATAACAAGACTGCATTTGTTTTCAAGCATTTTCTCCGCTTCACCCACGGAATAAGCCTGCAAACAGCTAAATCCGTCAAGAGAAAGCTTTATGCCCCTGTTAAGCCCCCTGTCGTCCTCAACGATCAATATATTCATACCGCTTCACAGCCCTTTCCTTTGTTTTATAACCAACATTATAATATAAACCCGCCCTTTTATCAACGCCAATATAAAAATGTATGGAAATTTTAAAAAACGACTTTACAAATATGAATGTGGGTGATATAATGTATTTGATTTTAAAAATATATAAAGTCGTTGATTAAGAGGAGTAGCCTTAAAGGAACCATACAGAGATTTCCGCAGCGGTGGAAGCGGAATTGGGAATTTTTCGGTGAATGGGCTTATGAGATTTTGGGCGAACGGTTTTCGGGCTTATTAGCTTTAAACGTGTCCTCACGTTACAGAGGTAGGGTATGGTAGTATCCGATTTATATTAATGCGCAGACATTGGGTGGCACAGCAGATTTCAACATTCTGTCCCAACAGGGGACAGAGTGTTTTTTTATTACTCATAAAAATCAGCTTCTTTATAGATATAGGAGGTAAAATATGAAAAATCTGATTACTTATGAAAGAGTTTTTTCGGGCGATACCGAAACGCCTATAACGCTTTTCTATAAATATGTAGGCGATGAAAAGGGCTTCATATTGGAAGGACGGGGCGATGGAAAAATCAACTTTTCATTCCTCGGCAAAAATCCCAAAGCCTGCCTTTACGGGTCAGACAAGCTGATTATAGAGGAGGAAGGCGTAAAAAGAGTTTATGAGGGAAAGCTTCTTGACGGAGTAAAGGAATATCTGAGTGAATACAAGGTAGAGTCGGAGCTTGATATTTCATTTATAGGCGGCGCCGTTGGTACGGTAGGCTATGATGTAATAAGGCAATATGAAAAGCTGCCCGACAAAAATCCCGATGTTATAGGCGTTCCCACAGTAAACCTTATGGTTTTTACGGAATTTATAATTTACGACCATATGCACGACTGCATAAGGCTTGTAGTGCTCGATACACCCGACAACTACGGCAGACGCAGGGCCGAGGCTATGCTTGACAATATGGAAAAGGACATAAAGTCCTCCATTCCCTCAGAAAAATATGAAATGCCAAAGAAACAGCCCGAAATAAAGGTAAGCAGCAATGTTACGAAAAAAGAATATATGTCTATGGTGGAAAAGGCAAAAAAATATATATATGACGGAGATATTTTTCAGGTTGTGCTTTCCCAGAGGCTGACGGTAGAAACAGACCAGAAGCCCATAGACCTTTACAGAAAGCTCAGAACCATAAATCCGTCCCCCTATCTTATGTATTTCAACTTCGGCGACTATCAGGTGGCAGGCTGCTCACCGGAAATGATAGTTGAGGTCACAGGGGATACCGTAAAAACCGTTCCCATAGCAGGCACAAGAAAAAGAGGAAAAAATGCCGAGGAGGATATCGCCCTCGCCATAAATCTCAGAAACGACATAAAGGAACAGGCGGAGCACGTAATGCTTGTAGACCTTGCAAGGAATGATATGGGAAGGATATCGGAAATAGGCTCCGTAGAGGTCAAAGAGTTTATGAAGGTTCATTATTACTCCCATGTTATGCATATGGTAACAACAGTCGAGGGAAAAAAGAGAGAGGATAAAGACAGCTTTTCCGTTCTTTCCACATTCCTGCCGGCAGGCACTCTTTCCGGCGCACCCAAAATCAGGGCTATGGAGATTATAGACGAGCTTGAAAATGTAAAAAGAGGAACCTACGGCGGAGCAAGCGGCTATTTCAGCTTTAACGGCAATATGGATACCTGCATTACAATAAGAACAATGATAATAAAGGACGGCAAAATATATATGCAGGCAGGAGCCGGCATTGTAGCCGATTCCGTACCCGAAAACGAATATGAGGAATGCCACAACAAGGTCAGAGCCCTTGTAAACGCCATAGGAGGTGATATCTGATGGTTGTGCTTATAGATAATTACGATTCATTCACATTTAACCTATATCAGTTTATAGGTGAATACGACAGGGATATAAGAGTATACAGAAACGATGACATAACAGGCAAAGAGATTCTCGCACTTGCCCCTGACAGACTTGTAATATCCCCCGGCCCCAAAACTCCCGAACAAGCCGGAAACTGTATAGAAATAATCAGAACGTGCAGCGGAAAAATACCTGTTCTGGGTGTATGTCTGGGTCATCAGTCCATAGCGGTCGCTTTCGGAGGTGTCGTTTCAAACGCAAAGGAGCTTTTTCACGGCAAGGCATCAATGGTAACTCACGACCAGAAGGGCATATTCACAGGTATAAAAAGCCCCATGAAAGCGGCAAGATATCATTCCCTTTCAATAAAGAAAATGCCGGAGGATTTCGATATTGCCGCTGAAACAGAGGACGAAATAATGGCAATAAGACATAAAACACTTCCTGTCATAGGGCTTCAGTTCCACCCTGAGTCGATTTATACCCCCGATGGTATGAAGCTTATTGAAAATTTCATTCGGGAGGGACTGGTATGATACTTGACGATATATGCGCAAGAAAAAAGCTGACCCTTGAAGAAAAAAGGTATATGTTTGATATATCAGAGCTTTATGAAAAAATAAAAGCCGACAAAACGGCAAGCTTCAGAAAGGCGCTTGCAAAAAAAGGACTTTCAATAATAGGAGAAGTCAAAAAAGCATCGCCCTCAAGGGGAGTTATAAAAGAGGATTTTGACCCCATAGAAACAGCCCTCGCCTACGGAAAATCCGTTGATGCGGTGTCGGTTCTGACAGAGGAGCATTTTTTTCAGGGCTCTCCGGAATATCTGAGCGCCATACACAGAAAAATAGAGCTTCCTCTTCTGCGTAAGGATTTTATAATCTCACCAATGCAGATATTTGAAGCAAGAGAGCTTGGAGCCTCCGCCGTTCTCCTCATAACGGCAATACTCAGGGAAGCGGGAATTTTAAGGGAATACAGAGAATTTGCCCATGGCGTGGGACTTGACTGTCTTGTGGAGGTTCACAATGAAAAGGAGCTTGAAACGGCGCTTGAGGCAGACGCCGACATTATAGGCATAAACAACAGAAATCTCTACGATTTTTCCGAGGATATAAATACAACCGTAAGGCTCGCCGAAAAGGTGCCGAAGGGAAGGATTATCGTAAGCGAAAGCTCTATCCATACGCCCGATGACATACGCATAGTGGCAAAAGCCGGAATTGACGCCGTGCTTGTGGGAGAAAGCTTTATGCGAAGCGGAAATATCGCTGAAAAGGCAGGTGAGTTCCGTGAAGCCTACAAAACCGCTTATTAAAATATGCGGATTAAGACGACCCGCAGACGCCGACATAATAAACGACTTTCCCGTAAGCTTCGTAGGCTTTGTATTTGCAAAAAGCAAAAGACAGGTGGATATAAATACGGCGTTGGAAATAAAGAAAAGACTCAGACCCGACATAAAAACAGTCGGGGTATTCACCGAAACGACCCCCGAAGAGGTAAGAAAAACAGCCGAAAGGGTTTCATTGGACGTTATTCAGCTTCATTCGGACGAGGACAACAATTTCTGTCAGCATCTCAGGGATATGACAATATGGAAAAGCCTGAGCATAAAGGACGGAAATGTGCTTGACAGGGCGGCGGAATACGATGTTGACGGATTCCTCCTTGACGCTTATGATAAAGGGCTTTGGGGCGGAACGGGAAAAAGCTTCAACTGGGAGCTTGCGGCGGACTTTGCAAAAAACCACTATACAATTCTGGCAGGAGGCATATCTGCCGAAAATATAAACGAAGCAATAGAAACAGTAAGACCCCATGTAGTGGATCTGTCCTCCTCCGTTGAAACAGACGGATTCAAGGACAGGCGTAAAATAGAAGAATTATTCAAAGCATTGGAAAGGAAATAGACTATGAGCAAAGATTTTGGTATTTACGGAGGACAATATGTCCCCGAATCACTTATGAGTGTTTTAAAGGTTTTGGAAAAAGAATACGAAACCTACTGCAAAACCGATGAATTCAAAAACGATTATATGTATTATATGAAGCAGTACGTTGGCAGACCGTCAGTGCTGTACTTTGCCGAACATCTCACAAAAAAGCTTGGCGGCGCAAAGATTTATCTCAAAAGGGAAGACCTGAACCATACAGGCGCCCATAAAATAAATAATGCCATAGGTCAGGCTCTGCTGGCAAAGCATATGGGCAAAACAAAGGTAATTGCCGAAACGGGAGCAGGTCAGCACGGCGTTGCCACAGCGACTGTTGCAGCTCTTTTCGGCATGGACTGCGATGTATATATGGGCACAGAGGATATTGAAAGACAAAAGCTGAATGTTTTCAGAATGGAACTTCTCGGCGCAAGAGTTATACCCGTATCCTCCGGAACAGGCACCCTCAAGGACGCAACAAACGAAGCCATCAGAACATGGGTCGCACGGGCGGAAGATACATTTTATATAATAGGCTCTGTTGTCGGTCCGCACCCCTACCCTACCATGGTCAGAAACTTCCAGCGCATAATAGGCGATGAAACAAGAAAACAGATATTGGAGGTCGAGGGAAGACTTCCCGACAGAATATATGCCTGTGTAGGCGGCGGCTCCAATTCAATGGGAATTTTCTATCCCTTCCTTGAGGACAAGGAAGTTGAGCTTATAGGCGTTGAGGCCGCAGGACTTGGCATAGAAACAGGAAAGCACGCCTGCGCCTTTGCAGGAGGTAAACCGGGCGTACTCCACGGAATGAAGTCAGCCATACTTCAGGACAACGAATGTGTTGTAAAAACGGCGTATTCAATCTCCGCAGGACTGGACTATCCCGGCGTTGGACCTGAACACGCATATCTCCATGATATAGGCAGGGTAAGATATACCTCGATCATGGACGATGAATCCATAGGAGCATTTAAAACACTTTGCAGATATGAGGGCATAATGCCGGCCATAGAAAGCTCACACGCTCTTGCTCAGGCAATCAAGGAGGCTCCTGAAATGTCGGAGAATGATATTATAGTGGTAAATCTGTCAGGCAGAGGCGATAAGGACGTTCATACCGTTGCAAAATATCTGGGAAGAGAAATTTAAGGGGGAAATATTATGAACAGGATTGACAGAAAATTTGAAGAGCTTAAAAAAACAGGCAAAAAAGCTCTTATAACATATATCTCCGCCGGAGATCCTACAATAGAGAAATCAGAAGAATTCGTATACGCCCTTGAAGAGGGAGGGGCAGACATTATAGAGCTTGGCGTGCCCTTTTCAGATCCTCTTGCCGATGGACCGGTTATACAGGAGGCAGGTCTGCGCTCCATAAGCGGCGGCTTCAGCTTTGACCGCCTTGCCTGTCTTGTAAACAGAATAAGGAAAAACAGTGATATACCCCTTGTTGTTATGGTATACTTTTCTTCCATAATCTGCTATGGCACTGAAAAATTTGTGGAGCTGATGTCGGAAATAGATGTAGACGGTGTGATTATTCCGGATCTTCCCTTTGAAGAATATGACGAAATCTTACCGTACATTGAAAAAACAAATCTGTATATGATACCTCTAGTTGCGGTAACATCGGGAGATAGGGTTCCTATGATCGTTAAAAATGCAAAGGGATTTGTTTACTGCGTTTCCACTCTCGGCGTAACGGGAGGAAGTTCGGGCTTTGATGCAAGAATAGACAATTTTATAAAAGAAGTAAAATCCCACACCGACACACCTGTATGCATCGGCTTCGGAATTTCCAAAAAAGCAGATTGTGACAGATTCAATAAATCAGGCGATGGCTGTATAGTCGGTTCTGCACTGATAAGAGTAATAGCATCAAGCGGCGGCGATGCTGCCGCCGTAAGGGATTTCGCTAAAAGTCTTTGCTGAAATATAATACCTGATTCAGAAAATATGAGTTTTTGCCTATAAATCGGAGCTGTCAGTCTTTCGGGATACTGACCACGTTCCGTTGGGCGAGGCGAGGGGTATGGACGCTCTGCGTCCATACCCCTCGCCTCGCCCACGGGTCGGGCATTTTGAAGCATCTGCGATGCTTCAAAATGCCCGAGCAGCCTGTTGTATTTTAATCACTTTTGTAATTGATTTTATATGCTCCGGCAGAAACATATTTATCTGATTTACGACCACGTTCCGCCGGGAGGGAGTGAGGGGATGGGCGCTCTGCGCCCATCCCCTCACTCCCTCCCGCGGGTCGGGCATTTTGAAGCATCTGCGATGCTTCAAAATGCCCGAGCAGCCTGTTGTATTTCAACCACTTTTGTGCTTGATTTTATATGCCCCGGCAGAAACTATATTTATCTGATTTACGACCACGTTCCGCCGGGCTGCGGCGAGGGGCGGACGCTTTGCGTCCGCCCCTCGCCGCAGCCCGCGGGTCGGGGCTTTTGAAACATCTGCGATGTTTCAAAAGCCCCGGGCATCAAAAAATAGTGGAAAATGACTATTTATTATTGAAAAATAGTTTATTTGGGTGTATATTTATAATAGTGTGGTTTTTACCTTTATATACGATACTTGAAAGGAGAGAAAAATATGTTTAAGATTGTCAAAAAGGCATATCTGACAGACAATATTGTTCTGATGGACATTCTTGCACCCCGAATTGCAAAGTCCTGCAAGCCGGGACAATTTGTCATTGTAATTAACGATGAAAAGGGTGAAAGAATTCCTCTGACAGTTACCGATTACGACGCCGATAAGGGTACTGTTTCCATAGTATTTCAGACAGTCGGCAAATCTACAAATGATTTGGCGAAATACAACGAAGGCGACTTCATAGAAAGCTTTGTAGGACCTCTCGGACGTCCCAGCGATTTATGTTCTTTGTCAGTTGACGAGCTTAAAGCAAAGAAGATTATATTCATTGCAGGCGGCGTAGGAACGGCTCCCGTTTATCCCCAGGTAAAATATCTGAACAGCCTTGGAGTAGACTGTGACGTTATCATAGGCGCAAGAAGCAAAAATCTTCTTATTCTCACCGATGAGATGGAAAAGGTTGCCGGCAGGCTTTACATAGCAACAGACGATGGTTCCTATGGTTTTAAGGGCAACGGCAGCCAGCTTCTTACCAAGCTTGTTAAAGAGGACGGCAAGTCATATTCTCACGCTGTTGTAATAGGTCCCATGATTATGATGAAGTTTACTTCAATGACTACCAAGGAGCTTGGCATACCAACTATTGTAAGCCTTAATCCCATTATGGTTGACGGAACAGGTATGTGCGGTGCGTGCAGGGTTACTGTAGGCGGCGAGGTCAAGTTTGCCTGTGTAGACGGTCCTGAGTTTGACGGTCATGCTGTAAATTATGACGAGGCTATGAGAAGACAGGCTATGTATAAAACAGAAGAAGGCAGAGCCTTACTTGCTGAAGCCGAAAAGAACGATAATCACAAATGTGGCTGCGGAGGTGGAAAATAATGGCTGTAAATAATAAGAGAGTTCCTGTAAGAGAGCAGGATCCGAAAGTCAGAGCAACTAACTTCGATGAGGTTTGTCTTGGCTATAATGCCGAAGAGGCACGCTCCGAAGCTTCAAGGTGTCTGAACTGCAAAAAACCCAGATGTGTCGAGGGATGTCCCGTTTCCATAAACATTCCCGCTTTTATAGAGCATATCAAAAATGATGACTTTGAGGAAGCCGCAAGAGAAATAGCCAAATATTCCTCACTTCCTGCAATATGCGGAAGAGTATGCCCCCAGGAAACACAATGTGAGGGCAAATGTGTTCTCGGAATCAAAAACGATCCTGTTTCGATAGGCAAACTCGAAAGATTCGTAGCGGACTGGTCTTATGAAAATAATATAGACATAAGCACAAAGGAAGCTCCCAAAGGCAAAAAAGTGGCTGTCATAGGAGCAGGTCCGGCAGGTCTTACCTGTGCCGGAGATCTCGCCAAAAAAGGCTATGAGGTCAAAATATTTGAAGCGCTCCACAGAAATGGCGGTGTTCTTATATATGGTATACCCGAATTCAGACTTCCGAAAGAAAAGGTAGTTGCAAAGGAAATCGAGAGCATCAAAAAGCTTGGTGTGGAATTTGAAACAAACGTAATTGTTGGCAAAACCGTAACCATCGATCAGCTTCTCAACGAAGAAGGCTTTTCTGCTGTATTCATAGGTTCCGGCGCAGGACTTCCCAAATTCATGGGTATCCCCGGAGAGCTTGCTAACGGTGTTGTATCAGCAAACGAATACCTTACAAGAGTAAATCTTATGAAAGGATATCTTGACGAATACGACACGCCTGTAAAGCACGCTGAAAAGGTTTGTGTAATAGGCGGCGGCAACGTAGCCATGGACGCTGCAAGAACAGCCCTCCGACTCGGCGCTGAAACTCACATTGTATACAGACGAAGCGAGGCTGAGCTTCCTGCAAGAGCGGAGGAGGTTCACCATGCAAAAGAGGAGGGCATTATTTTCAATCTCCTCACAAATCCCAAAGAAATACTTGTAGACGAAAACGGTTGGGTAAAGGGAATGCGTGTTATTAAAATGGAGCTCGGCGAGCCTGACGCAAGCGGCAGACGCCGTCCGGTTGAAATTCCCGGTTCGGAATTTGACATAGAATGTGATATGGTCGTTATGTCATTGGGCACATCGCCAAATCCTCTCATTACCGATACAACAGACGGACTTGATGCCAACAAATGGCACTGCATAATCGCTGATGAAGAAACTGGCAAAACGACAAAAGCCCATGTATATGCCGGCGGTGACGCCGTTACAGGTGCGGCAACCGTTATACTCGCTATGGGAGCAGGCAAAAAAGCCGCTGCTGCCATTGATGCAGAGCTTTCGGCAAAATAAAAAGTTGCCTTATCCCCCGAACCATCAAAGATGGTTTCGGGGGACAAGCCCGTGGGGCGGGGCGAGGGGAAAGAGGGAATGAGAGCGTATAAATTAGTTATTATATGATGTCACTCTTTTATCAGGTAATTAAAATACGCTCATTCATGAAAAAATCACTGTCTTATTATAACAGGTCCGTCCTTGTAATCAATCTCCATATTACCAAGAGCATTGCAGAAATCCCTTAACCCGACTATATTTGTGCCGTTTACATTAAGCCCCTTGACGGTTTTGGTTTCTCCGTCAATCTCAATGGGAATGTCTTTAAGTAAAAACTCAAGCCCCGGTGTCTTTGTCTTTTCGTTATAGGTAACTCTGAAAAGTCCCGTCTTTTCCAAGTCACGTAAATATATGTAATTCCTGCTGTCCTTCAATATCCTATCCATCTCGATATTCTTTCCGCAGCAGTTGAAATCGGTTTTGCAGACCATTTCATCATCTCCCTCCGTAATAAGCATATCCTTGAAATTTCCCCATGCCATGACATTCTCCACAAAGGGCGCAGGGCAATTCTTATGCGTAACATCGTAGTGGCGTATAACATTCTCGATAGAAACATCGTACTTTGCCATAAGCCATCTTACAAGCTCCGCTGCAAGCTTTACTGTGGCTTTGGTAAAATAGGATTTACCCTTGCTGTCCTTCTCACTGCAAAGCTCCACGCCCAAGCTGTTTGCATTACGGCAACAGCTATGATAATATTTACCTGTCGTGCCGCAGTGCCATGCTATGTCCTTGTCCTCTACACACTGCCATACTTCATTTTCATCAACGAAATAGTGAGCAGAGGCATTACGGTTTACGGACTTGAAATAATTGGTATTACCCCAGGCAGTATCACCGTTGTTTGCTGTGTAATGGATAACTATGTACTTTATTCTGCCTGTGCCGCTGCCCTTGTTGTAGTTGACTGTTGTAAGGTTTTTATTTATTTTCATTTTTATCCCCATCTTCCTTGTCCCTCATCTGCGCCAACACTTCCTTCAGCTTCTCCGGCACGGGCAGTCCGACAGCAACCACGTTTTCTATTATCGATACACCCTCGTTGGATATATAGAAAAATATGACCGCTGTTCTTACTGCACTGCCTGATTTTATAAATTCAGTGTCGATAACATTTGCTATTGCTACTATTACAAATATAAGCAGCTTTTTTACAATCCCCCAAAAGCCGATTTCGCTTGACAGTTCCTTTCTTTTGCACGCTGCCAGGACTCCTGTTATGTAGTCTGCAGCCGCAAAAATAACAAGCGCATACAAAAAGCCGTCAAATCCGCCGAAAAAAGCGCCCAACACGCCGCCGACAAAAGTAAAACCAAGCTGAATCATATCAAGTGTATTTTCCATTTATAAACCCTCCTTAATACTGTCATTGAAATAGTTTCTTAAACTGTCCTTTTCTTCCTCGGTAAGCTTGACATAGCTTTCAAGTATGTTATCAAGGCTTTCGCCCCTGCCAAGCTTTACCCTTATTCCTGCTGTAAGTACCTTAAGCTTTGAAGTCATCAGTAAACACCTCCTATTATATCTGCCGTAACCTCATTAAGAGTGTCCATACCTGAGCTTAAATCCGACATCTGCTTTGATATTATGTCAAGCTGTTTTTCGGCATATGTCTTTTCAAGAATAGTTGCCTTTATAGTAAATATTGCCTTTACAATTCCCTCATCTCCGGCTATCTCTTCCTTATCGATTATTATTTTGTGAAGTATGGAAAAGTCCTTGTATATCCTTTTCTGCTCCTCATTTGTAATGGTAATCATCTATGTGTTCTCCGGGCTGTCCATAAGCTTTAATACATCGTCCGCCGAGGTTGCACTGCTGTCAAACGTAATAACAAGGGTGTTTCTATCCTCGCTCATTACTCTCTGATGTACCTCTGTGTAGCTTAAAGCTTCCAATGTGCTTCCGTCTTTGAATTCTAAAGTCATTTATACCGCCTCCATTTTAATATTCCGTTTATATAACATTCAAAGCTTTTGCCGGGTCTGCCTTTGCCGTCAGGCTCTAAACCGCTGTTTACGACTATGC
>CANQXR010000047.1 GCA_947627855.1 uncultured Clostridia bacterium | reverse complement strand
GCCCCGATAACCTTTGCAATCTGCATAGCCACCGATGGCTTTTCTGCTATAACAAGTTTCATATAATCAGTCCTTTCGTAATTTACTGTTATTTTAGAGACAAAATTTAATAAAGCCCAAGCCCGATAGATACATCGCCTCTTTTAAGATAGCTAAAAACCTTGTGTATAAATACAAATCTTAACCAGTCCTTATCACTGCAGCGACTTTCATATTCCAATATTGTTTTGTATGTACAATAGAAGAACTCCAAAATATCATCCTGCACATAGGAAATCCACTCTGTTTCGGGTTTGCCGAAGTTTGCCGCATACAAGAAATCTACAAATCGAATTTCAGGATTCATGAGTTGAAAATAACGGTTTGTACGCAATGGCAATAAATTATCACGTTCAAACACTTGAGGATTTTCATTCAGAAGCTTAGAATTAATTTCACATATCTCCGAAATGACTTTTTCTATATCGCCATAAAAACGCTTGTCACTTATTTTATCTTTAAGCCATGGAACGGTTTTTAAAAGCTCCTGTGCCATTACATCATTAAAAAGCGGAAGCCTGAACACATCGGGAACAAACACATTTTTAAGGCTTGGGCGGAGATACAGCATTCTTGTGTCCTCTGTAATTACCCATTCCGTATTTATGTATTTTGTATTAAGGCTCATATAAACAGTCCTTTCTGAAATAACATATGTCCCTTCGTGATTTTACGCTTATACTGCCGCTTCTGCTGTTTTGGGCTTGGGACTTTCCTTTTCGGCGGCATAGTTTGTCAGAATATATACCGCATCGGCTATATTCATTGATGTGTGGGAGAGAACCCTTGAAAATATGCGTCTTTCAGCATCTTCTTTCTTTTCTTTGAGGTCAGATATTTCGGCTTCTTTCTTCTTTTTGATGTCGGCAAGCTCCTTTTCCTTTGCCTTTATTCTGTTTTCCATATCGGTTACTTTGTCAATGTCTTTCTGAAAATTGTCTGTCATTTTTTCTGCACCTCCTTAAAATGGCAGCTCATCAGGGGCGGCTTCTGCTTCGGTGTAGGTTATATCACCGTTCTTCTCTGCTTTTTCTTCTTTGCCGACTGCGGCTGCCTTTTCACTCTTGCTGTCTACAAACTCTACTCTTGAAACATTTACTCCGAGCTTCTCTTTTCCGTCCTTTTCGTAGGACTGTAAATTGCCCTCGGCATAAATGCGTGAGCCTTTTTTGAAATAATCTCCTATTACCTCGGCAGTTTTGCCAAAGGCAGTACAGGGAATGAAGCTTGTTTTGTCAGCTCCCTGTTTTGAAGCTATTGTAAATAAAACATAAAAATTTTCATTGTCCCTTGTTACTCTTATGTCAGGATCCTTTGTCAACCTGCCGTAAATACTTACGTTATTCATTTTCTTTCCTCCTCTGCATTGTTTGTTTCTGCGTTGGCAGAAGCCATTTCGGCTTCTATTTCCTCTATCTGTCCGTCTGTAAGGGGGCTTTCCGAATCGTCCCACACCGGGGCGGCCGTTATATAGCCTTGCTGCCTTTTAAGCTCCCTTGTTTCAGAATCAAGAGCCTTTCTGCTTATTCCCGATTTTTCAGCAAGCTCATCATATACGCTGTCGGAAATACTGTATATATAATTATCTTCTTCTGATGTCGTTTCGTTTATATCCTTATACGGTGCAGCGGTGGTTAAAGCTGCTTCTGTTTCTTCGGAAAATTCCGTTTCTTCCGAAGACGTTTCTGCGGCGATATCCTTTTTGGGGTCAGCCTTATCGTTATCCTTCACACAAAGAGATATAAAAATGCCGACAACAATTATGACAAAAATAACAAAACATATTTTTTCGATTTTTTTCATTTTACTGCTCCTTTCTCAGTGTTCAAAATACAAGGGGCTTACAGAGCCGCCTGTTGAGGTTATATTCCAGCCTATTTCGTTTCCGTAGACGGAATTGGGGTTACTTGTTACATAATAGTCGTAAAAATGGTCTAAGGGGGTCAATGCCACTGTTGCTCCGCCGCCTTCCACAACGTAGGGAACGCCGCCTATAACGCCTACATATATGCCCACGTGTCCATACAGATATCCTGCCGAGCCTGTGCCGTATTTTATGCCTATATAAGCCCCGACAGGTATTTTTGTATAGTCAACATGTCCGCCGTCTACCACAAGCCTGTTTGCCCTTGAAAAGTCATTGCCGTTTCCGCCGTGATATCCAAGACCTGCATTCTGATAAATAGTGGATGCGACCTTTGCACAAGCCCCACTGTAACCTCCTGCACCCACCATTGCGAGGGCAGCTTCAACCACCGACCTTGCCGTACCTTTAAGCTCGTCTGAGATTTCATACATACTCAGGTCGATAGGTGTATCGGCATCGGAAAAGCTGCCTGTGATTTCGTAGGTTACGTTGCCGAGGTAAAATGCAGGGTTCTGATTTGTATATGTAAGCCCGTCTTTTACTTCATATTCCAGACAGATATAGCCATCATCACCTGTAATGCCTATTTTATCGCCTTTTCTGACGATTTGTCCGTTTGAAAGGGCTGTGGAAGAAATGCCTCTGACGGTAAGACGCTTTTTGCTTCCCTCTATTTTTACGCTGTTTCCGCTTACTGTTATCTCTCCGCCTATGGGTGCATAAACATCTGCCCCAGAAGCCGCTTTGAGGTCAAGTCCCTTGTGCATTTCAATCGTATATGTGTTGAGCAAATCGGCGAATTCATCACCTGCGGATAAATCTATGCCATGTCTTTCCAGAAGAGAAAGATAAGACGAGGGTGTCATACCCAAGTAAAAGCCATCTTCGCCGTAGACGTTTTCCGGGATTATATCGTTTCCATAACGTCGGCTGCTGAAAAGTATGGTATCTTCCCCAAAGGGATTGGCGAAATCCGCTCTTGTTACATACTGTCCCACCTCCGTTATAGCGTTGTACATTTCTCTTTGGGAAGGAGTGAAAAGAGTGTCCTTATTCGAGTCTATGTAGGTGCGGAAGTTTTTGATATTTGCGTTGATAGTAAGCTCATAAATAAGCAGGGCTCTTGCATCTTCGCCCTCGCCGACAGATTCTGTGTATGTATCTGTTTCAAAGCTCAGACTGTTTACCTCACTGTAAAGCTCGTCTATTTCGTCTTTTACTTCTGACAGAGTATAATCCTCATATTTGCAGTCCAGATATAAGAGCCACGCATCTATGTCCGACCGATAAGGTATATTTCCGGAGCCTGTCTGAATGCCGTTGATTTTGAAAACTCTTTTTATTCTGATATCGGGGTCGTCCGCCATACTTTCGCATACACCCTCCGCATCAAAGGGAAAGCCCGCCCATTTTTCCATATATTCCTGTGAAAATTTGCAGTCAAGCTCTGTTATATATTCCCAAGTTTTTGTAAGCTCACTGTCTTCAGATTTAAGGGAAACGGCTGCTATAAAGGCAATTATTGCTGCAATTATAACAACTATAACCACGCAAACGCCTATAACCGGGGCAGCCGCGATTAAGGACTGAACAGCTGCGACAACCGCTGTAACAACAGCTTTTATCGCTGCGGCTGTTACTTTTATTGTAGTCATAGCTGCTTTTCCTGCGGCTTTAGCGGTTCTTCCTGCGGCTTTGGCAGCCTTTGCCGACATTCGTGCCATTTTGCGGGCTTTTTCAACATTATGTTTAAGCTTTTTCATACCCTTAGCTGCCTTTTTTGGAGCGGAAACAGCAGTTTTAACTCCTCTTTTTCCCGTGTTTATAACAGCTTTTGTAGTATTTTTAACTGTTTTTGCCGTATCAACTCCTTTTATCACGTTATCAACAGCCTTAAAGCCCATATCGTCATCGCCCGCCTCGGATATTTTGTTCCGTATAACCCTTGAAGCGACTCCACCACCCATACCGACAATGCCATCCGCAGAACTGCCTTTATTGCTCAAAACCGAAGTTGGAACTTTCTTTGAAGCTTCTTTTATGCCATAAGCCTTTCTTATGGATTTCGTATCGCTCCTTTTGGCTTTATTCCTTCTCAGTTTGCCCTTTACAGCTTTGTTTAATTGAACGGTCGCTGCTGCGGCAATTCCCGCCGCCTGCACTCCCATATCCTCCGAGTTTATCATTTCGGAGATAAGAGTATCTGTCGCATACTCCTTTACCGCAGACGTTATACCCGTGCCGTCTTTTTTGGAGTATCGGTCCTTGTTTTTCGAGGACTTTTTCCCATTTGGCTTAATCGTGTCGGAATCGCCCGAAGTTCGGTCGGTGATATCGTCTTTTGTCTTTACCATATCCGAATGACCGTGTTCCTCGTTTACTGTTTCCTTTGTTTCAAGTACAGAATCGGCATATTTGTTGTCGTCATTTACCATAGCAGAGTAATCCGTATGTTTTTCGGAAGTATTTTCCTGCACCTCTGCCGTTTCAATTTCAGAAGCCTTAAAGTCCTTGCGTTCATCTGAGGAAATATCATTTTTTTCGGCATTTGTTTTTTCACGCAGATTTTTTTTGACATTTCCTTCGTAAACCGAAAAATCCCTTAAGGAGGATATAACTGTGTCTGCAAGTCCGGGTTCGTCCTTTACACTATCTCCGTAATCAATGACGGAGCTTTCAAAGCCCTTGTATTCGGCTTTGGGAATATCATTTTTTCCGACATATGCTTTTTCATGCAAATTTTTTTTGATATTTCCTTCGCAAGCTGAAAAATCCTTTACGGGAGATATAACCGTGTCCGCAAGTCCGGGTTCGTCCTTTATACTATCTCCATAATCAATGACGGAGCTTTCAAAGCCCTTATATTCGGCTTTGGGAATATCATTTTTTCCGACATTCTTATCCTGCACGTTCTTAATGCGTGATTTTTTTGACTGCTTGTCTGTAAAACTTTTGAATTTGTTTTTTGAATTGCCCTCGGTGACTTTATCTGATAAACCGCTGCCTTTGTCAAGTACGGTTCCATCACCGACAGCTCTGACTGCGGCCTTGTGACAGTCATTTTCGGCAGACCTGATTGAACCTCTGATACTTTTGCAATTTATAGCATTCCGAACGGAATCGGGCGTTTCTTCTCTGAAGGTTGGAACGGAATAATCCTCATAGCCATAATCTGCATATGTATAATCCGGGCTTTCCGATGAGGTCGGATAAGCTTCAGTGCCTCCGCCATTTATGCTTTCTTCCACATTAACCGAGGTGTGATAAAAGCTGCCTGTGTTTTCGGCGGGTCTGATGATTTCCCTTTCGCCTTCCGCATCGTCCCCACTGTGATATACGTTTCTGTCAGATATATCTGATGGAGTGTTCTGTACATCGTCAAGCCTTATTCTGCCGGAACCGTCCGATATTTTCACAGTATCACAGGGCTGCGTTAATGACTGTAAATCGGCTGAATTTTCATCGGAATCATTTATTAATCTTTCCGAAAAGCCAGATGTTCTGACAGACCTTTTCTGTGTTTCCTCTACACTGTCCTTATTTATGTCAGTGCTTTGTCGGTTTATAACATCGGCAGAGTTTAATCCTCTGCCGCCCTTTATAATATCATTTTTCACTCAATCACCTTCTTCAGGGGCTGCATATGTCGCTGTTATATTTAGCCTGTGTATGTACTGCAAAAGTATCGGGAGCGTTGTAAAGAGCCGTAAGCAGATAGCTTTTGACGTATTTTATAGGCGTACTTGATTTTGAAAGGCAGCCAAGAACATAAAAAATATATTCATAGTCAAGCTTCATCAGCTTGCCCTTTACAACCTCGGTCGGCAAATCTCTTTTACCCACTCGTATATAATCTTCCTTGCAGCACATAGTCTCCGCTATTACCTCAACCATAGAATCAACTATCTCCAATTCACCCTCACTGCACTGAGAAGAAATAACACAGTCATAATCTATGTTCTCCTTTATCAGCTCTCGGTAGGCTTCATACTTTTTGATTTCCTGAACAGCGTTCTCGGCGTTTTTCAAAGCCGTAGATACTATGCGCTTACTTTCAGCATACTCATCACTTGCAGCATACTCATCGATATAAAGTCCTATCCTATCAGTCTTATCATCTGAAGATAAGATATGATTAGTATTTTGTTCAGTGTTTATATTAGTTATATTAGTATTTATTTGTGCCTTATTTTCCAACTTTGGATTATCCTGTGCTGGATTTTCCTGTGCAGGATTTTCCGTCATAGGTTCAGTTGTCTTTTCAGCCTGTGACGGATTTTCCGTTATAGGCTTTTCATACAGATTATAATCAGTATTTTTAAGCTGTCCCTTTGAATTTCTAACCCTTATCCTTACAAGATAACCAAAGTTTTCAAGTTCCTTTAAAGCCTTTGTAATACAGTCACGCCCTTCAAGACATTTAGCCGATAGTCCGCTTACACTTAAATCCCAATCATCGGGAAGTGACAGCATATAGGACATAAGTCCCTTTGCTTTAAGACTAAGACGGCTGTCTCTTAAATGGTAGTTGGACATAATTGTATAGCCCTTTGTTTTGTCGTTAATAACATTGATTTTTCCCATACTTTTTTAAACCTCCTTAAAAAAGAAGCACAACAGGCTGTGTGCTTCTTCAAGATTTTTTATCTGCGACAACCTCGTCAAGCTTAGTTGTCATCATTTTATAAAGCTTTGTGTTTGTAGGAAATTTGTCTATAAATGGTATTATTGCATTTCCTGCAAAAAGCAAACCTTGTCCCGCATTTGCATTTGTAACAAACGACAATTGATTAGTTGTAATATTGAGTATTTTGCCAAGCTGATTTCTGTCTGCGGCAGCCTGATTGAGCATCATAATGTAATCTGAATTGGAAAGCATTTTTCTTGCAACGTTACTTTCAAGAAGATCTTCCACATTCTGAGTTATTCCTGTGCATATGCCGCCGTACTTTCTTGCACGTTTCCAGAGTGACGAAAGGAAATCTGCGGAAAATGGATTGCTGAAAAGCAGATGTGCTTCGTCTACTATTATCCACGTCTTTCTGCCTATAAGCCTGTTTGATGTTACTCTGTTCCATATCTGGTCAAGAACGACAAGCATACCCAACGTCTTTATCTGATCTCCAAGCTCTTTTATGTCGAAAATGACAAATCTGTTCTTTACGTCTACGTTTGTATGATGTGCAAACAGATTGAAAGAGCCTGTCGTATAAAGTCCGAGAACCTTCAGAAGATTATCCCTTTCCGTTATGAGAGATGGGTCTTTTACCTCAGAAAGCTGATTGCAGAAATCATTCAGTGTAGGCATTTCAGCGGTAGGATTTTTGAAATATGCAGCATATGTATTTGAAAGAGTTCTGTCAACGAGGGTTTTCTCAGCACCCGTTATGCCCATTCCGTTTTCCTTTGTAGCTATTACGTCCAAAAAAGAAAAAATAAACTCTGTCTTGAATTTAAGGGGATTTTCCGCTTTGGTTTCATTTCCGTCCTCATCCTCATTTCCTCCCGAATAATCCATTGTTATGTCAAGAGGATTAAAAAAGGTTTTTGTATCGTTTGAAATGCGTATAATCTCACCACCGAAGTTTTCGGCGAGGTTTCCGTACTCAGATTCGGGGTCTATAACAAGAACCTCGTCCTCTGTGGTTGATAAAAGCAGATTTATTATTTCTCTCTTTGTGGCAAAGCTCTTTCCGGCACCGGGAGTGCCGAGTACCCAGCCGGCCGGATTTTTAAGGGCTTTGCGGTTTAAGAATATAAGATTTCTGGAGAGTGCATTAAGTCCGTAATACATTCCTCCTTCCTCGAAAAGCTCCTGTGTTGTAAAAGGTATAAAAATCGACTGCGCTGCCGTAGTAAGCGTGCGGCGTATTTTTATATCGCATTTTGCCAGAGGAAGTGTTGCGTTAAGCCCTGCCTCCTGTTCATAGGCAACAGGCATAAGCTCACAGCCTTTTGCTCTCGCCACGCCTTTCAGCTTTTCAACATTTTCATTAAGCTCTTTAAGGGTTTTAGCTGATGTAAACACAAGCACAATACCTTTAAAAAGCCTTTGATTGTTGTCCTGAATATCCCGTATAAGCTGATTTGTGTTGCTTATGGAATGCTGTAATCCCTGTGGAATCATATCGGGGTCAGCCATCTGCTGCAGAAGCTTCTGCTGACGGTTCATCTTTTCCTGCTCCATAAAGGCGAGCTTCGTCTTTACACCTTCAAGAGCCTTGCTGTTGTCGGTAGAATTCGTATGTATATTAATTGTGACATTACATGGTATTTCCGACAGCTCGTTTAAAAGAGCATCTCCTAAGTCGGCAGGATATTTCTTAATCATAAGAACTTGTCCGAAATAATCGCCGAATTCAAAATAGATCTTCTTTCCTTCGGGAGAAAAGTCGAAATAATAGGGTGCTATAAAATCCTTGGTTGAAAGCCCGCTGCCTATCAGATAGTCATAATCGAATTTCAAAGGCTCGCCGGGATTTAATATGCTGTTCATATAGCTCAGACGTTCCTCCCCGGATATCTGCATAACATCGCAGCCAAGATTTTTAAATTTATTGGTTACGTCCGTTTCTATCCTCATAAGTGTTGGGTAAGCTGCGTCAAAATCCTCCGCTTCTATCCCAAAGGTTATATATTTTTCCCTTATAATGCTATTCTGCCCCTGAAGAGCCTTATCCTCAATCATTTTATTGTATTCAAGCCTTAGTTCGTCCTTTTCGTCATTTTGGAGAGATAAAAACATATTATTTTTAAACTCCTCCATGTCGATACGCCTGTTGTGAACCGATATCTGAATATTGACCTTCGGATCAAAGTAGTTCATAAGCTCGCAGTATTGAGAAAATATATCTATCTGTTCATCTCTTTGCGCCACCTGATAATTTATATCGGAAAACTTAAGCATTTTTGAAAAGAAATTGTCCCCGACCTGCGCTATGCCGTTCTGGAACATATATTTATAATGCAGACTGCCCTGACAGGATTTAGGGGCAGCTTCAGCCTTAAGCTGTCTTTTTATTTTTTTGTTTTTTTGCTCTATGGCTTCTTGCTGCTGCCTTAATTGCTTTTGCCGCCGCTTTTCGTTTTCTTTGGCAGCTTTTCTTTGTGATTTCAATAAAGTCAGACTCTGCTGTCTTTCTGATTTTATTTTTTCTGCTTTTGGATTTTTCGGTTTTTTTACAAACACTTTTTACACCTCTTTTTTTCACGTTCAAAAAAATAAATTTTCCCGATGAAGCTTCAGCTATCTTCCTGATAGCTTCTTCTCTGTGATATTTCTGAATATCCCTTCTGAACCTTTCAACCTCGGCGGGCATTATATTTTCAGTCATATCCGTTTCATATCCACGCTTTGTTTTGCTGAGCATATATAAAACCCTGATCTTGAAATATGTTTCAAAATTATATCCGCCGGGTTTTACAAATCCCATCAAAAAAGCCGGAACACACACCGCCATACTTACATAAGTGGCAAGGTCAAGACTTATATTTCTTAATAGCAAAAAGGTCGGCACAGCGCACACAATGCCTGTGCCAAGACATACAAGCTGTCTGACAGAAAGTCCTGCTATTATTTTTTCCTTGTAATCTTCGATTTCATCGGGAACTCTTACTTCTATTCCCATACTTTCACTTCCTCTCTATCAGAATACGCCCATAATTCTGTTTATTATTTTTCCGCTTCCGAGAACAGAAAAAGCAAGAACAATGGTGTATATTATATTTTGCACAAGAATTCCATGTATATATTCGGAAACATCAAGGGATGGATCATAGTTTACAATAAGAGTGCCCATAAGGGCGTTGTAAACCACAAAACAAGCTATAATAGCCGAGCTTTTAAGTGCCGTGGCCGTAAATGCTTTTATAAAACTAAAGGCTGTCTGTTTGAATTCTGAGCTTGCAAAGGTGGAAAGGGGTATAGGCGATAAAAGAAGCATTATCCACATCTCAAACAGCCTGAACACAGCCGTAAGCTGAATTATAGCCTGTACGACCTTTACGGTAAGCCAGCATAACAATACAATTATATATGTGAATATTCTGTCAAAAAAGCTCAGGTCGTTTATCACATCGGCCATATTGGTTACCTGAGAAGCCGAAATGCCCATGTTTATGGAATATCCTGTACTCGCCATGCCCGAAGCAATACTTACAGCTACTTGCTCTATTCCCGTAAGTATAGCGGGTATATGAGTAAAAAGCATGGCATATATGGCAAACTTGATAAACATATTTGCGGGCAGCTTGATTCCGCCAAGCCCCGAACCTCCATCGGCTCTGTTTACCATAGCCACAAGCTCTATCAGCATAAACAGGGTAAGAAGTGAAGCACCAACAGCGTAGACAGTGTTTTTCATAACATTTATTATAAAAGCGTTTGCTGTCGGATTGTAATCCGCAAGAGTTTTTGTAAGAGCACTTACAAAGCCGGAATCAAGATCGAAGCTTGTAAGGTCGGTAATCATCGTTTCTATAAAACTCATTTTTCAACCTCCCAAAAGGGAGAAAACAGACGGATTTCCGCTTTCTCCCTATGATGATTACGGAGCAGCAAATGAAAGGTCAAGACCGTTTATAGCTGCACCTGCTGCGACAATAATACCGCCGCCTATAATCTGCCATATAGCTCCCTGTATTCCGGGGCCGTTGTGTTCCTTTATTGTCATACCAAGCTGAACAAGTCCCCATACTGCCCATAAGCCGCCGCCCACAGTTGCAGCCTTTGAAAGCAGACCCTTTGCCGTGACAAGAGGGTCAGCAGCCCATACAGGCATACAAAGCATGACAGTTGAGAAAAGCATAACAATAAAAATAAAGTTTGCCATCTTACTTGTAAAAAAATGCTTTCTCGCAGGCTGCGCCACAAGCATATCAATTGTCTTTGATTTTAAATTTCTCTTTTTTTTCATAATTTTCGCTCTCCTTTTTTCATAACTTAATTTCCCCAAAAAGAGAAAACCGCCTTATTCCCTCATAAGGCGGTTAATTCTCTATGTTAGTTTTTCCATTCCTCGGAATCCTCCGAGTAGTCATAGCTGTGAGAATTTGCGGCTTCAAGAATGTCGTAATAAGCCCAGTAAGGGGGCTTTACGTCCGTAAATCTTATTATGTTTTCAAGATTTGCGTCTATGAAGTCCTTATCTGCTTCTCTCGCTGTGAGCCTGTTTATAATGCTTACGGCTTCTGCCCTTGTTATGGGGCTGTCGGGCATAAATCTGCCGTTTCCGTAGCCGCTTATGATTCCTGCCTTACGGCATCTTTCGATAGAGGTCTGCGCCCAGTGACCCTCTGTATCGGTAAAGGGTGCAATTTCAATTGCCGCACCTGTCGTTGTATCATCGGAAACAGAAACAAACCTTGACACAACGGTGGCAAACTCTGCCCTTGTAATGCTCCGCTCAGGTCTGAAGGAACCATCGGGATAGCCCTTTATAATTCCGTAGTCCTCTATAAAGCCCAGTGACGAATCTGCCCAATGACCTGTGGTATCGCTGAAGTCTGAGCCGCCGCCTTCGGGCTTTTCTCCCGAATTGAGAAGCCTTGCAAATATGGCTCCCGTTTCACCTCTCTTAATCGAGGAGGTCGGCATAAAGCGACCGTTTCCATATCCGCTTACATAAGCGAAATGGCTGCCGTCCGAAAGGGGCAGAGGTATGTAGGGTTCTTCACCTTCGTTATCTGAGCTTTGCGAGGAACTTCCGCTGTATCCTCCGCCTGAACCGCCGCCTGACGAACCGCCGCCTGTATTTTCGGGCATAATATAGGTTTCTGCGGTATCGGATATACCGCTTATAAACACTCCGTTTTCAGACACTATTGAAGCCGTATTTTTTATGTGGCTGTCGTCTCCGCCTTGGGCTATGGCAAGGGCAGAAATAACAAGTATGAAACAAATCAGCAAGGAAGCAATTTTTCTGAATTTAAATTTCATTTTTTACTCCTTTCTATTTACTAAAGAAACAGCCCCCGACATAAGCGGGGGCATAGATAGGTTTCAGCCTTTACCTGACTGTTGTCAGTTGATTGTTACTGCAAAGGTAATTGTTTCAGAAGCTCCGGGGGCAATCTGTGCAATTGTCCAGTCAATTGTGCCGCCGTTTTCTGTATAGGTTACGTTGTCGGTAGCTGTTGCGGAAAGAGTATCTGTGTCAATAGTGACAAGAGATGTGTTTACAATATCTCTGACAATTGTATTTCTTGCGCTGCCGTCACCGCTGTTAGTTACGGTAATTGTGTAGGTAAGCTTATCTCCGCTTCTTGATGAGGTTTTGTCTACAACCTTTTCAATGGCAAGCTTGGGGCTTACGATTGTAAAATCATCATCGGGGTCTTCGGGAGTTATATGCTCCTCCTTGCCGTTTTCGTTGTCAATTGACGGGTCTGAGGGGTCAACGGGTCCGGGATTAACGTCCTTGTTTACATTAAGAACAAGGTAGAATTCAACGGAAGAATCGGGAAGGACCTCCTTGATTGTCCAGTTTACGGTGTCCTGATAAGCCTGATTGTTTATCTTATAGCTTATTCCCTGTTCCTCGTCCTCGGTAGCCGAAACAAAGGTGAACATCTTCTTGTCAATAGAATCGGAAACAACAACGTTTCTGCCCTCTGCATCGCCTGTGTTTGTAACTGTGTACTTATATGTGATATCATCGCCGGGACGTATGTCCTCAGTAAGAAGCTCCCTCTTGATTGAGAGAACGGCCTTTGTGATAAGTGTATCGGCTGTCTGCGAGGAGATATCCTTGTCATCGCCGTTTTCGGAGGTTATTGTTGCTGTGTTTTTGATGGTAGAGCCGCCTGTGTAGGCTATGGGAGCTATACCGTAATCCCCTAATACTGTGGCAGGTTCAGCCGCAAATGCAGAAGATACCGCAATAGCTGAAATCATAACTGCTGTTACAAATGTTTTTGCAAAATCCTTAAAAAATTTCTTCATAGTTTTTTCAATCCTTTCTTTTTTTCATAATGTTTTAATTAAGTGTTGCTTTTAATGTAAGCACTGCCGAACCGTTCGGAACAATTTCGGGTATGGTCCATTTTACGCTGCCCGAATCGTATGAGCCGCCATCGGCAGAAACAAAGGTAATGCCCTGCGGAAGATCGTCTGTTATAACAACGTCCTCACCGTAGCCGTCAGGGCTTGTGTTTGTTACGGTAATTGTGTAGGTGAGAATATCGCCGCTTCTCGCCTTGGCTTTGTCAACCGTCTTTGTGATTGAAAGATTCGGTTCGAGCCTTCTCCATTTAACATAAATGGAAATTTCATTATTGTAATTGTCCCCATTAATGCTGTTAAGCAAGCTTTCCTCGTTGTAGGGTGTATGGAAATCGGGGTCTGTGAAATACCCCTCGAATACATAGCTCTTTCTTGTAAGGCTGTCCTTAAGTGTGAACATTTCGTATGTATCGGTTGAAATGTCGTGGTCGACAAGCTCTCCGTCCTCTATGTAGTCATAAACCATTACATATATGTTATATGGGGCAAACTTAGCATACAAATCCAAGTCGGTATCGGGTACCTCCGAATATTCGTCATACTGTTCTCCGTCCTCTGTATACCAGCCGTCAAAATATTCATATGACTTGTGTAAGGGTTCTTCGGGATAATTCTCAAAGCCCGCATTTCCTATGGATTCGGTAGTGCTGCGCCATATATCATCACCTACATGATAATTGACATTTATAACAAGGGGCGTCCATTTTGCATAAAGCTTCAGGGGATTTTCCTCAGTGCCCTTGTTTTCGGGCGGCTGACTGCGGTTTAAGGGGCTTGTCCCTCCCACGTCAAAAAACCAACCGTCAAATGTATGGTTCTCACGCTCCGGGACTAAGAAATGATTATAAAATTCATCTCCGAACAAATCCTCCCATTTGCCGTCATTTGTGGAATAAATGTCGTTCATACTGCCCGTAGGCGTATACTGCAAATGAAACTCTATATAATAGTTTGGAGTCCACTTTGCGTACAACGTCAGGCTATCCCTCTGCCGACTTTCAAGGTTGTCATTTACCTCATTATGACAGGAGGGGTCATAATACCAGCCATCAAATATATAACCCTCACGGTTGGGGTCGTCGGGGAATTCAAAGCCCTCTGCATAGGTGGCCTCCTCTGTCATATATGTTCTGTCGGACGTAGGATAATTAAGGTCATAGGTTACATTGTAGGTTTTGGGAGTAAACTTCATGTAAAGCGTGACCTCATCACTGTTCTCAGGAAAGAGCCTGTCAAGATTTTTACTGAAAGCATCAAGTTTAAAATCCGACATATCAGTCCACGTATTATAATATGAGTCTGCACTGAAATCAGAAGAAAAATAGTAACCTTCAAAATCATAATATCTCATGTCATAAATATCCTCATAGGAATTTAAGCCCGTGACATACTGATAATCAAAGGTGTGGGTTTTACTGTCAGGATTAAGATAATATGAATTCGTTTTGATTTTTCTGCTGTAACTGCCGCTTAAGCCATTATGCACCCAATCACCGGGTTCAACATTGGGATAATAATCTTCACCTGTTAAATGCAGGGGCTTTTTGAAATAAATGTTAAGCCTGATGTTTCCATCGGCCGCAGCCACCCATTTTGCATATACATCTGTATCTTCATTTATGGGATTTTTATTGTAACCGGAATCATCACAGAATTCCGTGCCGACCTCACAGCCCGAAGATGTATACCAACCGTCAAAGGCGAAATTGGAAGAACTGTCATAATCGGAACGTGAAAGAGGTTCGCAGTATATCTTTTCTCCCTGAAGAATCCTTTTGGTTGAAGATATTGTTTCGGAACCGCCTGAAGCGGGGCTGTTGTTGTGGAAGTTTACATTTACATATTTGCGTTCCTTTTGTGTCACAGTACAGGTAAACTTCTCATCGGGAAGTTCATAGGGAAATTTGTTCAGGTCCCATTCCTTCAGGAATGCATTTATGTCCTTTCCCGATGAATTCGTGGCATCTGAAATATAATACTCAATTACCTTGTCGCCCTTATCTTCCGACTTATAAGGACGCGTGCCGCTTACAATGTCCTTGTACTGTCCGTCAAAATCAATATTTTTTCCGAACCACGCATATACATCTTTGCCACTGCGGTCAACAACATTTATATTGAGAAATCTTGCTATGGGAGCATATGTATATTCTCCCGAAAAAAGCATATACGCATCAACATAGTCTACTGTTCCGTTTCCGTCAATATCGGCATGGAGGGGGTCGATGCTGTAATTGTTATCGTTCGCATAACGCATAGCTTCAGCATAACCCGTACCGTAAACTCCCAAGCCTCCCATCTGTGATTTGACGGAATTGCAGATGGCAAGTATATTTAAAAGCGCAACTCCGTCCACGAGGTTTGTTGAACCATCGCCATTTATATCACCTGCCAGATGGCTTTCGCCTGAATAATCCCATCCTGAGCCGCCCAAGGGCGCACCATCTATTTTTATGTTGGGATATGAAAACGGGTTATAGCCCAGCTTTCCAAACTGCATATAATAGTTGTTCATTGTAAGAAGCATAATTCCATAATCGGAGTTTTCACTCTCGTTTTCATCTGATAATTCATCGATGGTGTTTATGGAAGTCTGTAATACTTCTTCCGTTGTTCCCTCGGATATATTCTCAGAAGATGTGTCGGCTTCGGAAACGTCCTCTGCTTCAGACGAATCAGATGTGTCTGACCTGTCCTCGACTTCCTCAGACGGTTCGGACTGTGAAGCCTCCTCGGCTCCGTTGTCGCTGTTATCATTTTCCTCAACCGTAACATCATCATTGTCAATGTTGCTGTCGGTTTCAACCTCAGAGCCTATGTCCTCGGTCAATTCCCCATCGGCGGTTATGCTGTCATTTTCCTCATAATACTGCTCCGAAGCTATTTCAGGTTCAGAATTGCCGGAAATAGTATCATCTGCAAAAGCATTGACGGAAAGAGATGCAGCCGCCATAACAGCCGCCAGAAACAGGGCTGTCATTTTTCTTAACTTTTTCAAGCTGTATCACTCCTTTTTTTCATAAATTTTTGGGTATCTGATTAAGGTCTTATAATTATGTCCGGCTCAGCAAGGCGAAGTCGCTCTCCAAAGATAATTTATAAGCCCTGAAAATACTAAGGCGGTATTCCTCTGTAATGTCCCCTTATCATGATTATCACCTTTCCTTTATAATTTTCGTGATATTTTCATCTCTGCCGTAAAATTATCCCAGTACAAAATCGACGAATTCCAAGGCATATATATCATGCCCGGTGTCTGAAAACCGTATGAGATCCGCGCTTTCAAGCTCACTGAGATGTTTCCTGAAGCGTGCCGATTTTTCCTCAAAAGCGAAAACACTTAAGCCCTCGCCGCCGCATTCTACAAGAGGAATCATTTCCAACAGCCTTTTGGGACTGATTATGCCGTCCTCCGAGAAAAGGCACAAATAGAAGTATAAAAGCCTTGCTTTCTTTGAAAGACTGTCAAAGCCTTTCTTCTTTATTTTCTCGTATAACTCGTTCATTTGGTTTACCTCCTTTTATTTTTCATCAGCTATAAAACCTTTTTTTACAAAAGCGGCAAGGCTGCTTTCAAAAATATGCCTTGGTACGCTCTCTTTAAGCTCTATACTTAAAAAGTCAAGCATTTCATCGCTTATAAGGTTCTGTTCATCAGAATTGATACAGATGTATAAATAGAGCTTCTGAGCCATTTCCGGCAAAGAAAAAAAATTATGGCTGTATATTACATCGGGATATATTTTGTAAAATTTTTTGGTCTTGTCACTCATAAAACACCTCCTGTGGAATTTTCACTTTTTTAGAGTATTTCAGTAAAGCTTTGCCTTATTATTGCCTTAATCCTTGGAACAACCTCCGATTCCAGGCGGGAAAGCTCTGTTTCGTAGTTGTATGTATAAAGGGTTTCTTCTTTTGTCCCGAATAAGCTGTTTTTGCTTGTTATGAGCAGATATGTAAGACTGTTTCCCGCTTCAAACATAAGGCTCATATCATTATGCTTGTAGGAAATTTCATTTTTTTCCTTGCCAAAGCTCACAATAAGCTGACCCATTTCAACAACAGGCATAAGCCGACACAATTCATTTATAATTACGTCCGTAAAATAATTTTTTGTATCTTTGAAATTCATAGTCCGCTCCTTTCATTTGTTTACAAAAAGCTTTCTGAATCTTTCGCATATATGATAGCAGACAAAACAGGTTACAAAGGTCGCACCTAAAGCACATAAAAGTACAGGTATACCGCGAAGTAAACTAAGTTTATATTTGGCTGCTATTGTTGCGCCCACTTTGCCATATGATATACACAAGGACAGCTCTGTGAATAAAGAAACAAAAATGCCCACACAGGCTAAAATTTTTCTTAACATTAACTTTATTTTGCTCATTTCCTTGCCTCCTCGTATAATATGTTTATAGCATTAATAATAATTATAAAAATTAGTTGATCGGTTTGATCGTGCCCATGAT
>CANQXR010000046.1 GCA_947627855.1 uncultured Clostridia bacterium | reverse complement strand
ATAATTTGGCGAAATTTATTCGCTGTTTTATTGAACTTATTGATGTTTCAGCTTTGTTACAAAATTAGATTCACGTGAGTGTTTGCCCCAAAGTACAGGAGACAGGTAATATATAGACAACTGAAAGCGGATATAGGAAAAATATTAAGAGAGTTATGTGAAAGGAAAGGAGTAGAAATAATAGAGGCGGAATGATGTCCGTATCACATACATATGTTGGTAAGGATACCACCAAAGTACAGTGTGTCAGAAATAATGGGATACTTGAAAGGTAAAAGCTCACTAATGATATTTGACAGGCACGCAAACCTAAAGTATAAATACGGAAACCGACACTTCTGGTGCCGTGGGTATTATGTAGATACTGTTGGGAAAAATGCAAAGAAAATTAAAGAGTACATACAAAAGCAGTTGGAAGAAGATAAGGTAAATGATCAAATATCTTTGATGAGTACATAGACCCGTTTACGGGAAAGCCAACAAAAGGAAACAAGTAAAAAAGCCGCTTAAGCGGCAAGTGTGATGTAGTGGTGTGAAAGTCGGACTTTTCAGTGCGCTTGCAAGCGCTGACCGATACCAGCCCCTTATAGGGGCAAAGCAAGCCACCGGCTAAGCCGGTGGTCTTGACTTTCCTATTCTTCCCCCTCATAAAATCTGGATTTTATGTAACACTCGTGTGAGCAGAATTTTCTGTTTTTGTTTCCGTAGGATATAAATTCTTTTCCGCAGCCGTGGCATTTCAGCTTGTAGCTTGCTTCATCACTCCGACTGGTTTTATCGGGATTGTTCTTCCACCATTCCCGTCTGCATTTCTCTGAGCAGAATTTTTTCCGTCTGCCTTTTGTAGACTATACTATTGGAGCATAACAGTTGGGGCAGATACTTCCGTCCGTGGCTTATTCTTCTATGTTGAGAGCGGCGGTAGCTCCGAATCCTGCTATGTTTTTGGACTTGCAGAAGGAACGCACCCTGTCTCTCGACAGTTCTACGGTATTTGCAATGGTTTTATAACCCTCGCCGTCTTTACGCAGACGAAGTATTAAATTTTTTTGGTTATCCGTCAATTAAAAACACCTCATTTCCGTAAAAACGGCATACTATTTGGCGAAACAAAAATATTTCGGGCAATAAAAGACACCGAATTTATCAGTGTTTCAAAGCCTTTCGGCAGCCCATATTTCCATTTTTGGGTATCCCGCCCCTTTAATTTTGCAGCTTTGTCTGTCTGTGGTTTCTAAGGTCACCGGCAAACCCGATTTCAGAGATTTTCACGCTCCAGTGTGCCGTTATAGTATTTTAGAATTGTATTTTGCTACTGAATAAAGGATAACTATTAATTATTAAATAAATTAAAGTAACTTTTTTATTATAAGCTTTTACGAATAAGGAGAATGGTTATGTTTTTTCACGAAAATGATATTATAAGTCTATATCTTTCATCTTTAAAAAAATTAGATGAAGTAAATTCTGAAAAGCAAAAATTAACATTATATGTTCATCCCCAATTGGATTATGTATTTACTATAAATGATGAGATACAGCATATTGAAAAATATCAGAATCTTTATCACGATATGTTAGTACATTTACCAATGAGTTTTATACAAAACCCTCATAATGCATTAATTATTGGTGGAGGTTCGTTATTTGCAGCCTATGAAGTATTAAAGTATACTTCTATCGAATCGCTTACTTTATGTGATTATGATCAAAAGGTTATTGAGTTAATGAAAAAGTATTATGTACACGCTAATATAGTTGTAAATAACCCAAAGTTCAGATATATTGAAAATGAAGGTATTGATTTTTTAAAGAAAGTAAATAATAAATACGATATTATTATAAATGATTGCTTTAACTTATCACAGGCAAGTAAAGCAAGTAAAATAGATTTGTTTTATTTGTTGTCATCTATATTAACTGAAGATGGCATTTGTTGTGATATAATTTATCGTCATATTTTTGATCGAAAAACAACATTAGACACACTAAAAAAACTTTCAACATATAAAAATACAGCCTTTTCTTTAGTTGCTGTTCCTGAATATCCGGGAGTACTGCATATAGAAACAATGTGGGGAAATAATAAAAATCTTTTCCAGAAACAGACTCAAATTATCAATGAATATCAAAAAGATGCTATTGCAAAAAATAAGAAAGTTTTTGAATACTATAATCCACAATACTTATCATATTACTTATATTTACCTCCATATATTACCAAACAGTTTACAGTATAAACTGTTTGGTAAAGCTAAGCGATTCATCGGGAGTTTTTATGTTATCATAAAATACTTTTACCTGTTCCCATGATTTTGAGGTCACAATATGTTTTATGCATTCATTTATTTCATTAGGATTACTAAAATAACCATATTGGACTAAATATGGCTCGTCATTATTTACAGTAGCAGCCCAAGGAGAGCCTAAAAGTGAACATATTTTGTCTTGTTCTTTTTTATAAACTTTTATGGAATTGATTTTTATATACGGAATTTCCTTATATAAATCTGTATTCAATTTTAAGCCAACCTTTTGGAACATTCCTTGGGCAACAAAACCATGTTGCGTAGGGCATTTTGATAATGTACCCGTTATTCTTGCATGAAGACCAAAAAAATCTGTTGCAAAAAAATCAGGTATTTGTTTTAAAATGTATTTGGTTGGTGCTACACCAAGAAGTCCTTCTCCAATATAGCCATATCGATTATATAAACCAACTAAAGTTTCTCCATTTAAGGAACCTGTACGTATTGTCTCATCTGATCCCGCATAAAATTCTAAATTACTAAATTCCTGTGATGTAATTTTTCCTTCAAAGTTGTATAAAGAATTCCATCTTACAGCATTTTTATATGGGTCTCTGGGGAATAACTGTATAAAAGGAGAAATAAGCCCATCAAAAGAAATAGTATCACCAATATCCACACTTTTACAGTGAATACCTCTTTGCCACAAATCAAATGCACCAGTGAATGTATTTTCTACAAAAAAATTATTTTTTATTTTGTCGAAAGTGTATTCTGCCAAAGCGCCTATAAAAGTTTGAGCTGCCGCTTCCAACAGTGATATTCCAATTAAACTATTCATTTCACACCTCTAAAATATAATTAATAGTTATCCTTTACTTATATCATAGGTTAAAAATGATTTCAATAAAAAAATAAAAAAAGCATAAAAAAATTACAATAATAGTCGTGCATTTTGTATTGTCGACATCTTATTGGGGAGAGATTATAATTTTTATATGAGTTTATTAGGGGGAGATGTGAGAATGTGTAATTTAGAGAAAGAGGTTGAGCGTTATATTGAGTATTGTTCTTTTCATAAGAAGTTAAGTTCTTATACTATTAAGGCTTATGTGATTGATATAAGGCAGTATATTTTATTTTGTGGAAAAATGACGGTTGACAGGGAGGTTTTGACAAAATATGTTGAAAGTTTGCTTCAGAAGTATAAGCCCAAAACAGTAAAGCGAAAGACGGCTGCTATTAAGGCTTTTTTTAATTATCTTTACAGGCGGGATATAATAGAGGATAATCCTTTTAATAAGATTGACATTGGTTTCAGGGAGCCTAAGATACTGCCTAAAACCATACCACAGCATATTATAAGGGATATTTTATGTGCTTTATACTTTAATATTGATAATTCGGAGACTGAATATAGGAGGAAAGTCAATGTAAGAAATGCCGCTGTGGTTGAATTGCTGTTTGCTACCGGGGCAAGAGTATCTGAAATATGCAGTTTAGGAGTTGAGGATGTTGATTTAATTTCCAAGACTGTCAAAATATTTGGGAAAGGATCGAAGGAGCGTGTTATACAGTTGGAAAATCAGGATGTTATAGATATTTTATGCAGATATAAAGATGAGTATAACGGGCTTTTAAATTCAGAGCACTATTTTTTTCTGAACAACAGAAACGGCAGGCTATCGGAACAATCTGTCAGGAAGGTTATATCTGATTTGGAAAAACAAGTGTCATCGCCGATTCATATTACTCCACATATGTTCAGACATTCTGTGGCAACGCTGCTGCTGGAAGAAGATGTAGATATAAGGTATATACAGAAAATATTGGGCCATAGTTCCATAACGACCACGCAGATATATACCCATGTTACATCGGCGAAACAAAGAGAAATACTGCGCACAAAACACCCTCGGAACAAAATACATATTAGAATATCAGATTAGTTATGAAGGAAGTATGAAAGAATGCGCCTATAAGCAAAAATGAGGTTTCTGAGAGGTTTTTGAAAAGAAAGGCGGAATAATTGTTTATTTGGGCGAGTAATTCATCAGGGTTGGAGGAAGATATTATGATGTCTGACAAATAAGACCATCAGGCGGTCGGATTATGACATTTCGTTCGGCTTTCCTGCCGTGTAAACTAAAAAAAGATATATTGGACTAGGGAGAGTATATAGGCTCATGAAATCATGGGTCTGTTTCAAATAGCCGAAACTAAGCCAAAATACTGCTCTCACAAAACAGAAAACGAATGAGGACTTAAAACGAGGTAAAGAAAAATTTTACAAAAAAACCTGATCCTGTTTGGGTAAGTGATATAACCTATATAAAAGTAATCAAAGACTTTTCGGCGTCTGCCTGATGAAATGGATGTTATACAGTCTTTTTCGGCAAAAGGTTATCCTTACACTTATTTTTATGCCATATTCAACATACAGAAGATAACAGATCTTACCCGCTCCCAGTCTCTTTTTTGAAGCTGTATATATTGAAAGTATACATTTGCGTATCTTTTGATTTATAACAGTTCTGTTAGAGACTTTATTTGAAAAATGCTTATAATATGTGCTTCTGTTTACTCCCGGAACTCTGCATAGTGTGATGATTTTGTGCTGAAATCTTAATGCATGAACTGCATTTGATCTTTCTTCCCGTGTGGCGTGAATATGGCAATCGCTTTTTTTTAATATTATGTTTTCCTCCTCAAGGGCTGCGTTTCGTTTTTGCGGCTCTTTGATTTGTTTTGCGGTAAATACTGTGTTTTCGTCCACTCTGATTTCGGAATATAATTTTACCCATTTACTTACTGCGGAAAGAGAAACATTGTAATCTTTACGGACCTGTATTTTGCTTTTGCCGTTCTCTACCAACGATACTATACTATTCTTAAATTCTTCATCATATTTTTGGCATATAAACTCCTACTTTTTTTGTTTACTTTATTATATTATAATTTCTTATTATTTGTCTGCTTTTTCAGATATGATCCACTTGCTGAAGCAGTAAAGAAATGGGGAAAAGGAGAATATACAATACTTTGTCATATTGAAAATCCTTAATGGCTGTATTCAGCTTATGAATATGATGATGGAGTATTTTGAAGATTACATCAGCTTTATAGGTTTTGATATTGACTCAAACGACAAGGAGCAGCAGTTTGAAATAAATATACCTTATTCTAACATAGTCAATAGGCTGTTTCTGTCGTCAAATACAAGTCACAGCGGCGGCACTTTTACAAGTGCTAAGTGCAGAGAGCCAGGCATAAACATTTGGGCAGTTAATTTTGTCGCAGAGTCGCTGAGTAAATAATATGCTTTGGAGGCTAAAATATTAATTATGAGCGATATAACAAAACCTACAGCAAATGACTTTTTCTGCGTTTGTGGTGGAATATCGTTAGGTTTTATACAGACCGGCTTTTATGTTACATGGGCTTGTGACTTTGATAAGTTTGCGGTGCAGACTTATCGTGAAAACGTGGGAAATCACGTTATACAAGCTGATAGTCTTTCTGTTTATTCTGAATTTTAAAGATACTTCGGGGTACTGTGCGATTTTTAAATAGAAAAAGCTGTAAGAAGTAATGAAATACTTTGCATTTGTGATGTTTTATGTTATAATAAAATTAACCAGTTAAGTTATATCGTAATTGCAAATAATTAAAGAGAGATATTTAAGTGATTTATAATACAATGGCTGTTG
Organism: uncultured Clostridia bacterium; assembly: GCA_947627855.1. GTDB lineage: Bacteria > Bacillota > Clostridia > Lachnospirales > CAG-274 > JAJQCI01. The sequence goes on along the minus strand of CANQXR010000046.1, from coordinate 11,432 downwards.
TGTTAGGGGATTGGTGAATATGAGAAATAATGAGGATAATTGCCGTTCTTGGGGGAAATTTATGCTGTCGCCGGATGATTATGAAATATTCAGATTTGGTGGAAGTTCTCTAATAGACGAAGATAAAGGGATTAATTCCATGTTAAAGTATTTTACTTCCTATTTTACGGAAGAACAGCTAAAAGAGAATATGGAAAGATACAATTTACAGACAATGTTTGATATAGTCAAAAGATATTTTGCCAAGGAATATGGTTATAATGGAACGGAAATTGAACTGAGCAATATATATCAGAAATCAATTAACAGTTATATTTATAATGACAGTGTAAATCCAACATTTATACATATTGATGAGCTGTTTGAATCAACCTTAATGGGATTTCTGTTGGCGATTTTTAAATGGTCCAAGGATTTTGAAAATCCGAAGACGTATAGGGGGTGTTTCAATTATGTGTTATTCCTGATGAATGATGTTTGCATATTCGGAGAAATGCAGGGTGGTGATGCAAGTCGGGCTTTAATGAATATTCTGAATGGGGATATTCAGATACTTCGGCTTGCTGAGAATTGCTATTGGACAATTGTGGTATTTAGTCTGGCTCATGAGATAGCACATGCATATTTGGCATCTGCCGGAAAAAAATATGCCGGAAAACATCCCGAAAAGGAAGAATATGATGCCGATATGATAGCTTACCATATTGTATTGAAGATTATAATGGAAGAAAAGACTTCAGATTCTATTTTTGAAGAATATACTTATCTGGCGCCGATGATGTATATGGATTTTTTTGATCTGTATTATTATACTGACAGGGTATTGTATAAGACAGTTTTCCGTGACCCACAGCATCCAATGCCTATAAAGCGAAAAAATCGGTTATTTGCGGTTGTTGACAAAGACGATTATGAATTTGATACGGCAGAAGGAAACAATTTATACAACTGTTTTCTTGATGTGTATGATGAATTCAAAACCCAGCTTCTTATAAAAATGCAGATGGGAAAACTGGATAAAGTTCTGTGGACGGAAAAAAGAGAGCTTATGAGGAGGGAATTTGAGAATGAACAGAAAAGAAGCGATGATATATAATGAAAATCTGAAAAAAGAATTACAACAGGCTGCATTAAAATGCGGCTTAGAGGAATCAGTGGGTGATTACATAGTTGATAATTTTATTACAGTGCTGCCTGAAGATGCAAGAAAGGGAATGACTTTCTTGGGGAAAAAATCTGTGTCTTACAAGGCGGACAATATAAAAATGGATTTTAAGAAAGCGGTAGTAGCAGGAATGGTTTTTGTATCAGCTATAAATAAGCCTGAAAGCTTATTCAATTATATCCAATTACTAATTATCTCAGCATTTTTTGTTGGAAAATCCATAAGCTGGGAGTTAAGCAGACTGGAGTCTTATGTTGTGTATTTACTGCATGAAAAAGGCGCATATGATATCGGCGTCGAAGAAGAACGATTCATAAGTGAATTGCAGGAATGGTATCATCAGAAGGAAGGAGATGTTATTGGGCGGAATGAGGTTGCAGAAGCCATAAATACTTTATATGAGGTAAAAACGATAGATTTAGATAGTGGAAATATTTATCTGAAGGAACATGTATGGGGGAAGGTTTAACATGGAAGAAAATAGTATAACTTGTGGCGTTATTATGTTGTTATAATTGATACAAATGAACTGATCACCAAAGCTAACAATGCAAATTTTTCTATGGATTTTGGATTTCCGGAATCTCCTGTATTTTGTATGTTCAAACTTGACCATAGAAATTATGTAAATGAATATTTTATATGGATATAACTTTACTGTCACGTGTAAATTTACAGAAGATCAAATGTCAAAGATGACTAATTTTGGTGATTCGGTTTTGATTATTAAGGACAGTTGTGAATTCATTAAAAGAATAAGCAATGCGGCAGAAAAAGATTTTTCTAAAAGAGATACTATGTTATTCGGTATTTTAAATGTCATTTACAGCAACCCCTCTTGAATGACAACTTTAGTCAGGAGGGGTTGCTGTTATGATGAAATATAAAATGTAAGCTTTCAGAAGATAATCGGCTGTTTTATCGGCTTATTTTTATTCGTTCAGAGGGTGCATATACTGCTGCGGCTGAGGCGGCAATAATAAAGGCTACAATTACGATTACGACTGAAACAGGCAGTCCCCAAGGCTCATCGAAATAGGCGGTTATGAAGCTTTCATAAAATTTTTTATGAACAGGAAGTCCTGCCATTAGTCTGCAAAAAGTCTGCACAATGTGCAGGGCATCATTTTGACGCTTATCATTCTTGCAAGCTGTTTTGCACTTATACCAATGCTGCACTTTATCCCGTATTGCTTCATACATGAGGATACATTTGTGGAAATAAAGACAATCAGCGACAAAAAACAGTTACCTCTGTTTTGCTGTGAATGGTGCATATATCGCTGTTTGCCGTATCTTTGGCAAGCTGAGTGTCAACAATGGCGTATCCGATTTTATCGGTCAAACATAGGAATATTTTTTCTGTACAGAGCATTGTCGGGTTTCCGCTGACATCGGAGAGCGGCACGTACAAAATAACTAAGTCATATTTTCCATCTGCGAAAGCTGCGTCAGTCTTACAGCTTCTTTGCACCATGTTAAAATCGCAGCTCTGTTTTTTTCTCTGTCCGGGCAAGCTCCTTGCGGAGAATCACATATGACACAAGACGGGCAAGAAAATCACGGATATCCGGCAAATCACCTGTAAAATTTTTTGAATTATCAAATTTGCCTAGATATATTTTTCCGTTCCGAACAAGTTCGGGACAGCATTTTTGAGCATAATCAATCATAGATTGTTTTGATTTTCTTGAACGGACTCCGTTATGCTCCAATATATAATGCTTATCGGAGGTCTTTTTAAGACACCTATCAAACATAACCTGAAGCTTGCTTATAAGCTGCCCCTCAATTTCAATGCCGCTAACAAGGGAGGTATATCCGCCACGTCTTTCTACATAGGAAACGCCGAACACCGATAAGCAAATACTCTGCACTTTGCCGAATCGGTCCTTTACAAGAAGCCGACGAAATTCTCCCCAAAATCTGCCGCCCGATGCATCTGAGACTTTTGTATTTACAATACCGCAGTCCTTGAATATTTCACAGCCATAGCCCTTTATGTTTTCAAGCTTATAGGATGTATCAAGAAAAAACCACGCAAAATTGAGAATAGGTGAGGCAAGCTCTATGGGCGTATTTACTCCAAGAAAGCGGCCGTCATTTCGGTAATATTCCACGATTTCTTCGTCAAATTCCGAAACATCAGGGCGTTTTGGGGTTATATTGTTTGTAGGTGCGGTAATACCTGCGTCTTTGCACATCATTTCAAAAGAGGGCAGCTCCAAGAGGGGTTTTATCCTTCCATCCCTCAGACAGTGGAAAATGTATGAATCCGTTCCGTTTGTGAGCAGAAGATAGTGGCTGTGTATGGTTTTGTTGTATTCCATAATCTGATGAATCGGACCGCCGTTAAGAGAAATATCCTCCTCCTTACATTCGACAAGCAGCAGCGTTCCCCCATTGGTTCTTACAGTTATATCAGCACGCTGCAAACTGCCGCGGGTGTAGTGGGAAAGGGAATCCTCGGAGACTATACAGCTTATCGGAACCTTACATTTGTCGAGTAAATAGCGCAGCACACGCTGACGCACCTTTTCCTCCGGCGTTACAGGCACGCCCTTTTTGCGTACAGGGTCAAGGAACTTCTTTTTGCCGTCTATTTTAATTGTTTCGGGCAGCGGCATTTCTTCAAAAGGCAGCGATACAGTGTATTTTATAATCTCACGCTCATCTATGTATTCGGCATTGCTCACATATGGCATAGTTTTTTTCAGATATTCATAGTCTATGTCGAAATCCTTTATTTTTTCTTTATCTGATACATTATCAAGCAGAACCATCATTTCCCTATTGTATCCCAAATCCCAATTTGCCAGTGCCATAAGTATGAGGTAACCATCTGCCTTGCTTTTATTATACAAATCCGTATATATTTTCAGCGCTTCTTTGGGTTTGTTTGAAAATCTCAGGAATATCCCGTAGGAGTCCATAACATCATCATTTTGAGTCAGTGAAAGCATTTTTCTGATAATAGGTTCGGATTTTTTTGTCTGATAAAAAACACGGAATACTTCATCAAAAAGCTTTAGAAGCTTACCGATGTCATTACCGGCTTTTTTCAGACCGTCAGTAACTATTGAATCGTCAAATTTCACACAGTTACTTGGCACACAAATACTCTTAACATAGCGGCGTATTTTTATATCATCTGTATACAGATATTCTCCGTCAAATTTTACTTTAAAGTTTCTTTCAGATAGGGGCACATTAAATACGCCGGCCGCCTGTGCCTGTATAGAATAAAAGGCATAAACTGGGTCGTAATACTGCTTCCATTTATAAATGTCTGCATTTCGGAAAACTGAAGTAATATAGCATAGCCCGTTATCGTATACTGTGCAGTAAGCGATTGTTATGTGGGAGACTACATCTATCTTTTCCGGCACACCGAATATTTTCTGAAGGTTTATACTGTTATCCGGTTCAGACAGACCATCGAAATCGCCGAAACAAAATCCATCGTAATCATAATAATCTCCGGGAAGCTCCAACTGTTTTATAAGCAATATTTTTTCTGCCAAGAGAACAACATCCTTTCTGCCTTTTGTCAATTTTTTTAACCTTAAATCTCAAATATATTTATTAAATTATATATTTTAAAAACGGATATGTCAATGCGGCGGCAGATAAAGTTTAAAAGCTTATATATCCCTCCTTGCGGCAGTAATTGCCCCTATTGCGGTGAAGACTGCGATATATGCTATGCACACAACAACAAACTGTGCATATCCTCCGCTTTCGGCTATTTTTTGCGGTGCGTTCGAGTTCATACCGTAGGACATCAGGGAGTAGGGCCATATGTGACCGAAATTTTTTGCAAGTCCTGCCAAGCCCGACAGTCCTCCCGCAAAGGATATGCCTATGGGAAGGGCAAAGCTTTTTATATTCATTGAAATCAGAATCTGTATTGATACCATTACCATTCCGCCTAAGGTGCCGAATATGCACCACTGTATAATTGAAAGCCAAGGGGGATTTGTAAGCCCTGAAATATATCCCGAAAAAACAAACAGTACACATATCCAGACCTCACTCATAAAAAGCATTCCCGCCGCTGTTATGAGCTTTGCTATAAATATCTGTTGACGGCTTACAGGCATTGTAAATACCTTGTTCCAATTATGATTTGCTGTTTCAAGCCGCATTATATAGGCGCAGTATATTCCAAGCATAAGGGGCAGGAAAAAATAGTCTGTAAAAAGGGTGTGCTGTGTCCACAGACTGAACCACTCGCTTTTGAGTATACTTATATTATACAGATAGTTGGCAGAGCCTAAAAAAGCCGGAATTATGGGCATAAGTAAAAATGCAAGCCATACAGGCGAGCGCTTAAGCTTCATTTTTTCGGCTCTTAATAATTTAATCATCATAGTTTAAAACTCCTTTCTCTTGAAAAATTCACGACCTATGAAATACATAACAACAGTTGCAAAAATAAGCACAAAAAAGGCTCCCATATCAATTTCCATAACGTCAAAGTGGGCGAATTTGTAGCGTGTATCCTTAGTCCAGCCAAAGAGCCCCACAAAATCCAAGGCTGAATAATAGCCCCATATAAGCGACTTCCGAAGCCGCGGAAGTTGGGGCAGAAACATTGAAAACACCCCGAAAAATGTACCTATGGCTCCCGAAAAGAATGTCACAGCCTGATTTTTAAAGCACAGGGACATTATGTGCTGAAATATATATACCGAAAAGGTAACAGCCGTGGTAAAAAGAAGATACAAAAGATATAGCTTTATGGGTGGTTTACCGCCGAAGCCTGCATAATATCCGAAGCCGATTGTTGCAAGCCAGCTTATAAATATGCAGCAAAGCATAATCGCAAGACCGAAAATCAGCTTTGCATCGTAAATTTTACCACGTTCAGTAGATACTGACAATTGTCTGAGCATACCTTCCTTATGCTCTATATCGCACAGCCTTGACGAAACTATTATTGAAAGCAAGGGCATAAATATCGAATTTACAAGAGGCAGCTCATAAAGATAGCCCATCCACGCAATACGGAGATAGTCCTCGCTGTGGCTGTTTGGGTAAATCCACGCAAGCATTGCCCCTGTCACAACCAAAGCGGTAATAAAAATATATCGGCGGCGGATTTTCATAAATTCACATTTCAAAAGCTGTGTCATAGGCTCTGCTCCTTTCCTGTCAGGTCAAGGAAAATTTCCTCAAGGCTTTTGCTCCTGTCAATTTCGTGAAGACTTTCAATGCTGCCCTGATACATCATTTTCCCATTTGCAATAATGCCTACGTCCTCCGCCATGCGGTCAATTTCCGAAAGCAGATGGCTTGACACGATTACGGTCATACCGTACTGCTTGGGCAGAGCTTTTATAAGCTCTCTCATTTCCTGTATGCCCGACGGGTCAAGACCGTTTGTAGGCTCGTCAAGAATCAGAAGCTTGGGAAAGGAAAGTAATGCCCCCGCAAGTCCCAGCCGCTGTTTCATACCGAGAGAATAGGCTGATGCCTTTTTGCTGCGCTGCTTGTCAAGGCGTACTATTTTAAGCACCTCGTCAATGTTTTTTTCGGGAATGTCAAGTATTGTCTGAAGTATACGCAGATTTTCATAGCCGGTAAGATGTCCGTAAAAGGAGGGGGACTCTATGAGAGAGCCTGTATTTTTAAGGATTTCCCTTCTTGTGTCTTTCCCAAGCCTTTTGCCGAAAATAAATATCTCTCCCGATGTGGGGTGAACCAGATCCAACAGCATTTTAAGGGTTGTGGTTTTTCCTGCTCCGTTTGGTCCCAGAAAGCCGTAAATCCGCCCCTCCTTTACTCTCATACTGAGGTCACTGACAGAAAGCACGCTTTTGTAGCGCTTTGTAAGACCCTCTGTTTTTACAATTTCTTCCATAATAATTTTCTCCTTTCTTTTTTGGTAAGTACCACATAATATGACAAAACAGGCTTTAATATTGCCATAACCCTACTTTATCACACAAACCTTTCCCTAACCTTAACCCAACCTTACACCAACCTTAAATTTAAGCAAACAGCTTTTATTTTGCCACGGGTTATGGTAATATAGAATAGGTGGTAAATATGCAGGAAATTAAAAACAAAAAGATTCTGATTGTTGACGATGAAAAAGAACTTCTGAATATGCTGTCGGATATATTGTATAAAAAGGGCTTTTACAATATTTATAAGGCATCTGACTGTAAAGGCGCAATAGAAATCGCCAAAAGACAGCCCATATCCTTATATTTGCTTGATGTAAACCTGTCTGACGGTGACGGCTTTTCTTTATTTGAAGAATTAAAGGGCTTTTCGGCAGCTCCCGTGATTTTTCTTACGGCAAGAGGGGAGGGCTGCGACAGAATAAGGGGCTTGGGACTTGGAGCAGATGACTATATTGTAAAACCTTTTCTTGCAGAGGAGCTTATACTTAGAATTACCGCTGTACTTAAAAGGGTATACGGCATATCAAAACCTGTTTCTTCCTTCAGACTTTCGGATATTCTGGTCGACCTTGAAACTGCCTCCGTAAAAAAGGGCAGAGAGAATATATCTCTGACACCGAAGGAATATATATTAATAAAAAAGCTATGGGAAAATAAAAATAAAATTGTAACAAACGATGCTCTGTGTATGGCGGTGTGGGGCGAGGGCTATTACGGATATGAGAATACTCTGATGGTACACATACGGCGCCTGCGCAGGAAAATAGAAACAAATCCCTCTTCTCCCAGACATCTGATAACAGTAAAAGGATTGGGATATAAGCTGGTGACTGACAATGAATAAAATAAATAAAGTAAGCCTTAGAATATTTATATGCTTTACACTTGTTTCGGCGGTTATTGCAGTAATTCTTTTGTGCATAAATTTTGTGTGCTATGCCTATATATTAAGCGATTCAGACGGGGAGAGCCCCAAAAAATTATTGACACAGGTAAGTGAAAATATTGTACACACAGACAGCGGCTTTGAACTTAAAAAGGACATTTTGCCCCAAGACTACTGGTGCATTCTGATAGACGGAGAAGGCAAAGTCATATGGTCTTGCAACAAGCCCGAGGACATTCCCGAAAGCTATTCCCTAAACGATGTGGCACGCTTTACACACTGGTTTTTAAATGACTACCCCGTATATGTGCGCACCGAGGATTATGGACTGTTTGTTTTGGGGCTTCCCAAAAATGCTGTGGGGAAGTATGAAATGGTATACTCTATGTATTGGTTCAGCTCTCTACCCAAAAGAATATTAATTATACTTTTGATCAATCTTTGTTTTGCCGCTGTCCTGTCCTTTATTTTCGGAATAGGTCTTTATGGGCGGCTTCGTATACTCACAGAGGGCATTACAAATCTTCGTAGCGAAAAGCATGTGAATTTGCCCGAAAAGGGTATTTTCAGAGAAATATCGGCAAACATCAACGCTGCCTCAGATGCCATAGAGCGAAAAAATGAAATCTTGGCGGCACGGGACAGAGCAAGAATAAACTGGATTTCGGGAATTTCCCACGACATACGCACGCCCCTGTCTGTGATTATGGGATATTCCGAGGCGCTGTCTGAAAGTGATGAGCTGTCAGCCGAAAGCAGGAGCAAGGCAGAAACTATCAAGTGTCAAAGCGTAAAAATAAAAAAGCTTATTGAGGACTTAAATCTTATTTCCTCCTTGGAGTATGATATGCAGCCCTCAAAAAAGGTTGTACTCAGACTATGTCCCCTCATAAGACGAATCGTAACGGACATTATAAACAGCGGTCTTTCGGAAAATTTTGAAATCGAACTTAAGCTACAGGACGAAAAAGCAGCAGTCTTGGCAGATGAAAGTCTCCTTGAAAGAGCAATTTTCAACCTCATAACCAACAGTATCCGCCACAACAGCTTCGGCTGTAAAATCATAATCTCCGAATACACCAAAAGCCGAACCCTTCATCTTGACATATCCGACAACGGAAAGGGCGTACCCCAAAATGTCATTGAAAACATAACAAAAATCCCCAAATCCTCTCACGGACTGGGTCTGCCCATGGCATACAGAATAATTCACGTACACGGCGGCGTTATGAAAGTACAAAACAAAAACGGTTTTCTTATAAACATAGAATTGCCCACGGAATAAAATTATAACTGCATTTGTGTATTATTTCAAAACCAGTTTAATCCATACTTTATAATACGCAAGTATAGTATAGATTTTCTTGCGTTCAAAAAGCCTCTTTATGGGATGCTTCTCTTCATAGAGGCTTTATTTATATAGTAAAGATAAAACTACAAAATTTCCTTATGGAGGTAAAATTATGACATAAGCATAATTCCAAATTTCTACTTCTCTACCTAGGATTCTTTTCTGCAGAATTCAGTCAGCTTGTTTTATATAATTCTCTGCCATTTTTTCAATATCTGTATATATATTGAAAGTGTTGTTTAAAAAAAATTAAAGCAAAGTCAAGATCACCGGTTTAGCCGGTGGCTTGCTCTGCCCCTATAAGGGGCTGGTATCGGTCAGCGCTTGCAAGCGCACTGAAAAGTCCGACTTTCACACCACTACATCACACTTGCCGCTTAAGCGGCTTTTTTACTTGTTTCCTTTTGTTGGTTTTCCCGTAAACAAGGTCTATGTACTCTATCAAGGATATTTGATCATTTACCTTATCTTCTTCCAACTGCTTTTGTATATACTCTTTAATTTTCTTTGCATTTTTCCGACAGTATCGACGTAATATCCACGGCACCAAAAGTGTCGGTTCCCGTATTTATACTTTAGGTTTGCGTGCCTGTCAAATATCATTAGCAAGCTTTTACCTTTCAAGTATCCCATTATTTCTGACACACTGTACTTTGGTGCAAACACTCAGGACAAACGCATGAAAATAACAGAATAATAACAAAACTGTAAAGAAACAGAAATATAACACCGCTTAATATGTGATAAAATGGATATAAAGGTGGTGTTAAATATTGAAAGAATATTAAGATATATAGAATTTATAGAAGATGTAAGGCAACAATCAAAAGTAAAGCACAAATTATTGGATATAGTCGTGATAGTGTTGTTTGCAAAATTGGCAAATGCTGATGATTGGGAGGAGATAGTGAATTTTGCAGAGTATCACGAGGCTTTTCTGAAGAAGTATATAGAACTAAAAAACGGCATACCATCACATGACACTATACAAAGGGTATTTGAAAATATTAAACCGGATTATATTCAGTTTTTATACAGTAAATGGCGAAAAGGCTGATCATATAGTTTCAGCATGGAGTGATGAAGACGGCTTTTGCTTTGGACAAAAGACAGTTGAAGAGAAGAGCAACGAGATAACAGATATACCGGAACTTCTGAAAGCAATAAATATAAAAGGTCAAGTTGTAACTATAGATGCAATGGGAACGCAGACTAAGATAGCCGAAACCATCAAAGACAGAAGGGCAGACTATGTTCTGACGCTAAAAGAGAATCATCTGAATTTATATAAAGATGTAAAAGATTATTTTGATGATGCAGAATTCTGTAAAAAAATAAAGAATAAAAAGAACTACAAAAAGACGGTTGAAAAGGCTCATTCACAAATAGAAACAAGGGAATATTATCAGACAAATGATATAAAGTGGCTTGCAGACAAGGATAAATGTAAGGGCTTGAAAACTATCGGAATGATAGTAAAAACCATAAAAAAGAATGATTATACAGTAGTTGAAAAAAGATATTATTTAAGTAGTTTGGCGCCTGATATAGAATTATTTTCGAAAGCAGTGCGACAGCATTGGTCAGTAGAAATAATGCATTGGCATTCAGATGTTACTTTTAAGGAAGATGCCAATACAACATTAAATAAAATATCAGCTCAGAACTTAAATATAATAAATAAATGGTGTTTATCAATACTAAAAACCTTCAGCATAGCAAGGTTTGAAAGGGGCAAGCGCAGATTATCATTAAGAAAAAAGAGATTTCATATCAGTATGTGTGCAGAAGAATATTACACAAATAATGAACCTTTAAAATTTTAAAAAATTTATAAACTTATAAAAATTTGAAATATAACATTTCATGCGTACGTCCTGGCAAACACTCACGGAAATCAATTTTCACCTATAACCTTTAGTAAAGATGTACAATCGAGCAAACAATCCAACATAATTTTAGAGATTGCTCTTTTTGATTTAGTATCAACTTTATATTACTTTATGATATTAAGAGCGAGTTTTCTGAGCATATTGAGATTTTGTTGTATATTCTTATCTTCGACACGACAAGAATCCTCATCAAAGTTTACATCTAAAAGCCAATGCATTGTTT
>CANQXR010000045.1 GCA_947627855.1 uncultured Clostridia bacterium | reverse complement strand
GGCAGCATAAAAAATGGCGCAACAGCCTTAAACTGCTACGCCATTAAGTCCAACTTTTGGGGGTCACCTCATTTTAACTACTTTTGAATTTTAATTATTTTTAATGGTTTTATAAGTTTCAAAAATTCAATCATCTGATTTTGGGTTTAAAAACTCACAAAAAAATCACATATTATATTTTTTTGTGTATTGCTTGTATATTGTACCATAGCACAATGAAGCATTAATATGAAGTAATATGAAGAAAGCTGAAACAAAATAGGAGGGCACAGTCTGAATTCTGCGCCCTCTTTTCTTTTACAAAACAATCACTGTCTTATTATAACAGGTCTGTCCTTGTAGTCGATTTCCACATTTCCGAGAGCATTGCAGAAATCCCTTAACCCGACTATATTTGTGCCGTTTACATTAAGCCCCTTGACGGTTTTGGTTTCTCCGTCAATCTCAATGGGAATGTCTTTAAGTAAAAACTCAAGCCCCGGTGTCTTTGTCTTTTCGTTATAGGTAACTCTGAAAAGTCCCGTCTTTTCCAAGTCACGTAAATATATGTAATTCCTGCTGTCCTTCAATATCCTATCCATCTCGATATTCTTTCCGCAGCAGTTGAAATCGGTTTTGCAGACCATTTCATCATCTCCCTCCGTAATAAGCATATCCTTGAAATTTCCCCATGCCATGACATTCTCCACAAAGGGCGCAGGGCAATTCTTATGCGTAACATCGTAGTGGCGTATAACATTCTCGATAGAAACATCGTACTTTGCCATAAGCCATCTTACAAGCTCCGCTGCAAGCTTTACTGTGGCTTTGGTAAAATAGGATTTACCCTTGCTGTCCTTCTCACTGCAAAGCTCCACGCCCAAGCTGTTTGCATTACGGCAACAGCTATGATAATATTTACCTGTCGTGCCGCAGTGCCATGCTATGTCCTTGTCCTCTACACACTGCCATACTTCATTTTCATCAACGAAATAGTGAGCAGAGGCATTACGGTTTACGGACTTGAAATAATTGGTATTACCCCAGGCAGTATCACCGTTGTTTGCTGTGTAATGGATAACTATGTACTTTATTCTGCCTGTGCCGCTGCCCTTGTTGTAGTTGACTGTTGTAAGGTTTTTATTTATTTTCATTTTTATCCCCATCTTCCTTGTCCCTCATCTGCGCCAACACTTCCTTCAGCTTCTCCGGCACGGGCAGTCCGACAGCAACCACGTTTTCTATTATCGATACACCCTCGTTGGATATATAGAAAAATATGACCGCTGTTCTTACTGCACTGCCTGATTTTATAAATTCAGTGTCGATAACATTTGCTATTGCTACTATTACAAATATAAGCAGCTTTTTTACAATCCCCCAAAAGCCGATTTCGCTTGACAGTTCCTTTCTTTTGCACGCTGCCAGGACTCCTGTTATGTAGTCTGCAGCCGCAAAAATAACAAGCGCATACAAAAAGCCGTCAAATCCGCCGAAAAAAGCGCCCAACACGCCGCCGACAAAAGTAAAACCAAGCTGAATCATATCAAGTGTATTTTCCATTTATAAACCCTCCTTAATACTGTCATTGAAATAGTTTCTTAAGCTGTCCTTTTCTTCCTCGGTAAGCTTGACATAGCTTTCAAGTATGTTATCAAGGCTTTCGCCCCTGTCAAGCTTTACCCTTATTCCTGCCGTAAGTACCTTAAGCTTTGAATTCATCAGTACACACCTCCTATTATGTCAGCCGTAACCTCATTAAGAGTGTCCATACCTGAGCTTAAATCCGACATCTGCTTTGATATTATGTCAAGCTGTCTTTCGGCATATGTCTTTTCAAGAATGGTTGCTTTTATAGTAAATATCGCCTTTACAGTGCCATCATCTCCGGCTATCTCTTCCTTATCGATTATTATTTTGTGAAGTATGGAAAAGTCCTTGTATATTCTTTTCTGCTCCTCATTTGTAATGGTAATCAGCTCCGTATTCTCCGGGCTGTCCATAAACCTTAATACATCGTCCGCCGAGGTTTTTTCACTGTCAAAGGTAATAACAAGGGTGTTTCTGTCCTCGCTCATCACTCTCTGATGTACCTCTGTGTAGCTTAAAGCTTCCAAAGTGTTTCCATCTTTGAATTCTACTGTCATTTATATCGCCTCCTGAATTTTAATATTCGCTTGTTGTTATATCGCCCTTATAGTCGATTGTTTCCTTTTTATTTGTGTCCTCAATATACAGGTCTATTGCTGTATGACCATATATTGCTGTTGCCTGCCTGTGAGACTGCGTTGCAAATCCAACATCAATACTTCCATAACCGCTTGATATATTGCCCCCTATCACGCCGCTGAAAGCAGCACAATTTCTAAAGTCAAAAGCAATAAAGTCCGTGTTGGATATACTCGGATTAAAGCCTCTGTACAACCGACAGTTCTGTATTCTTGTAAGAGTACAGTTTGCGCCGCTTACGCCCTCTATGCAGCTGTACCTTATTGTGGAAGGTGAATTCATTGTAAAGAACAAATTATCATAGAATGCCCCGGTCTTATTCTGCTTTATTATGCTCACAGGGGACGAACACGTATTTGCTACCCCATACAGGTTCAGATTCTTGATGGTGACGTTGTGGGCATCTATCGTAAAAATGGGATTTGCCTCGTCTCCCTCTTGATCTTTGGGCTGATTTATACTCGAACTCCGAGAGGCTGGCCCTTCAATGCAGACACTTTTATTTATGACTATACCTTCCCCAAAATTTTCATATTGAAGATTATAGGTTCCATCGAGAAGCTCGATTTTCCCTCCCGGCTGTACTGCGGCAAGGGCTTGTCTTATCACAGCACTGGCGTTTGTGGACGCACAGACGTAATCTGCGTTATTTTTCAACGGGTTCTGTGTGTTGTAGGTTGCAATAACAACATGCGTTTTGCCTTTTATATCCTCTTTTTTTGCAAAAACTGAATCCCCCATGACCTTCCAGTCTGTCCAGCCACGGTAATAACCTCTTTTATAGACAGTAGTATATTCATAATCAGGAATAAATATCTGGTACGGTGTATCGGATAACCAGTCTACAAAAAGTAAACCCAACATACTTGAAGAAGGTCCGTTGGTTATAACATTTCTTAAAATGTAAATTCCTGTGGTCGTGAGACTGTTTAGGTCTACAGGGTCAGAAATGATTGTGTAGGGAAGATGAGGCTTGCCTGCTTTCGGTGTTCCGCTCTGCAAATATATTCCCTGTGTTTCGCTGCCTACATTGACCTTTCCCAGCTTGCTGACAGTGCCGTCTGAAAGCGCATTGCTTATAACCTTGTTCTGCACAGGATTTTCCGAAACGGAGCTGAGAGCATCGTCAATTGTTATCTTGTTTGCTTCTTTGTCAATGCCGTCAAGTTTTTCCTTGTCTGCTGCCGACATAAAGCCCGCCGCCTTGTCAGTGGCGTTATCGTGAGTGTGCCCCGGCGGAAATATGAAATCAATAAACCCCATATCATTCACGTTAAATCTTTCTGCATTGCTATAGCTATGCTTTTCCCCTATATACCTCACATACCTGGCATAAGTATAAAATGTAATATGTGGTGTATCTTCGGTAACTTCACCCCATTGGGGCTGTTCTCCGCTTTTCATATCGACTACTTCAACACCATCATCAAATACGACTATATCGGTAGAGCTGCTGCCGATGTCAAATTCTGCGTTATACTTCCTCGCTCCCTGAAGTATTTCAACAGGCAAACTCTTAGGGTCAACAACCTCCCACCCTGCAAAATGGTCCTTGTTTTCGGCTTCGTCAATTATTGCAAATACGCACTTAAGCTCTGCCCTCGGTGTATATACAATGTCCCCCGGCGTGTGTATGTGCTCTGCGTTGGCTTTGCTGTCGATAGCTGCCTTGACTGCTTTGTTCTCTACGGGATTTTCTGACAAATCACTCAGAGAATTATCTACAACGGTCTTGTTTGCCCCCTCGTCAATGGTGTCGAGCTTGGTTTTATCTGCCGCCGACATAAAGCCTGATTTAGACTTAGTAGCATTTGTAGGCTTGTTTTTTATGAAAGCGTCACTGTCGGAATTGCTTTCGTCCCAATCAGACTGAACATTTACCTCTGCGCCTCTTTCCACCGTGTCGAGCTTGGTCTGTATGCCGCTTACATTCTCGTCCAGTATGTCGGCATTTTGGTTGAAATCGTCTACATTGTAGTAGTCTTTTTTGTCGGGCTTTCTAAGGTTAAGGTTTTTAGTATTTTTCATCTAATATACTCCCCTCTATGTAGGTTTCTTTAAGCTGCTGATGGGTGTAGGCTTCCATTTCTTCGTTAGTAAGCAGCCGTCCCAGTCTGCCATGGGTATTGTAGTCAAGATTCATTTTTAAAGAAATGTTTGCAGGTGTTAACCTTTCAAGAAGTTCAAGTATTGTTTTTTGGAGATTTTTCACTTTGAGAGACAGCAGGGTATCAAGGGTATAATCATTGTCTGAATATTCCATTTTTATGTAGTCGCTGCCGCCGCAAAGCTCGCAGAGTATTTCATATACCCGTCTGAAGGTGTAGGGTGTTCCTGTATAAAGCCTTGAAAGTATTTCAGCTCGCCTTTGCCGCAGTACATCTTCGCTGTTTTCGGTGCTTTCGGGGATTATATCCAAAGCCTTTTCCCACATTTCAAGCCCCCAATTTTCTGCGGTCAGTATGAAAAGCTCTTTATATGCTGTTTTAAGTTCTTCCAGAATAATATTGAATTCGGGATTTTCCGTATTCACAAGAGCCTTGAATTCTTCTGCTTCAGCGACCGGCGGAGGAAGATATTCGCCTAAATTTACTTTCTTACTTATTATTTCAGCCATTGTTTATCACCTCCGAAAGCTTGGCAATATAATCCTTGCCAAGATTTACATTTGCTTCTCTCTGTCCGTTTATAGTTATGTTTTCAACGCTTTTTACACCCTCTGCGGACATTAATGCCATCAAGACTCTTACCCAATATATAACAACGTCCTCATTTTCCCAATTTCTGTTAAGCTCGTCAAAATAGCCGTTTACAGATTCTTCCGCTTTTTCTTTTATGTTGTCATAGGAATACCCTTCCTGCATTATAAAACTGCCGGAAACAGTAACAGGCGTAGTTTTTACTCCCTCAACTGTTACCTGATGACCTATGGGAGCAATTCCATACCCCTCACCCTGTGACATAAGAGGGTCAATCATATCCTGCAGCTGCCTTATAAATTCCGCTTCGGGGCTTTTATACTCGCTTGTCTGAACTACAAGGCGGACTGTTCCTGCGCCGTTCCAGCTATCCGCTCGATAAACCCTTACGCCGCCTACGCCGTCAATGGCTTTTACCTTGGCTTTGTAGTCTGATATATTGCCGCCAAAGGCTGTATTGTCAATACTTTCAAAATATCTCTTTCTGAGTGTCTCCACGTCTTCTGCGTCCTCGCCGGGCGTTATAATTCTTATAAGTCTGCTGTATGTAAGCCCTGTTATTGTGCTTATGGGAATCAGACTGCCCGTATATCCGTTCGGAGAGCTTCCCGGTGTTTCACATTCCATATAATATCTGAAATGCCCTGTGCTTTCGTCCTTTTCATAGAATTCTGTCGTTGTCCAATTATATATATCAAGGGAAAAACGCACTCCCGAACCAACGTCAATATTGAACTCCCCTATTCCTTTTGCCGCCGCAGCCTCATATCGGTTTATGCCTCTTTCCTGCGCAAGAAGAATAAGATAGTCAAGGCTTGCGGTTTTGGCAAAGGCTTCGGAGAGCAGAGCATCAAGGCTTATATAAAGCTGTGCAAGCTCGGCACAGGCAGGTGCTAAGGCATCATAAATTATACTGCCCTCTCTTTTGTCAAGACCATCATCAACCCTGTCAAGACATCTTTTAAGTATGGTTTCATAGGTCTGCCCTTCAAACATTTACCCTCACCTCGCTTTTTACATTCCCGAATATGGTCAGAGCCGTAAATTCACATAAAAGCTCACCCTTGCTTACTTCCGTTATTACAAAATCCTCTGTGCCTGTTATTCTGTCGTCCATAAGCAGAGCCTCCCTTATTCTTCCCGGCAGAACTGCTTTAACATAGCTTATCTGCTGTCCTATAAGGTCGGCAAGCTCCACCCCATAATTATGGGAATATATTATATAGTCATATCTTTCCGTCATGAGAATTTTATAGATAGCCTGCTTCATTGCCTCTGTCCGGTCGGTTTTCCCTGTTACCTTTTCACGCTGTGTAATAAGTGAGGGAAAAGCTGCCGTAAGCCTGTACGTAAAAGAGGGTCTTGTCTTTATTTCAAACCCCTCGTTAAGTCTTATATTATTTGTAGGTATCACGTACTCACCCCTATTCTGTCCCATACCACATATTTCTGCCCTCCCTGAACCCTTAAAAGCAGAACCTTTTCTCCCATAACAAGTCCTGCGTGCACAAGAAAGGTTTTGCGCCCTTTATAGGCGTGGGTATGGTTTAAATTCACGCCCAATGCGTTGTCGGTTTCTCCCAAATAGCTGTGAGTATGGGGCGGTTCTCCTCCTGTGTCGGTTTCTCCCGAATAAGAATGCCTGTGTGTCATATCCATATCAAGAGAATTTTCTGTCATATGGTCAACCGTCATATCTATCGTATGCTCTGTTACCATTCTTGTAAGTATCAGACAGTCGGCAGGAAGTGTAAGAGCGTTGTCAACGGTTATTTCAAGGGGCGAAACTCCTGTCACTGTTCCGAAGCATATCTGCGTAGGCTTTGCCGCCCCTACCGCTCCGAGAGCCGCTTCTTTCATAATATCTATAAAATCCATATAACCATCTCCTACATTTTAAGCTCCAAGGTCAAATCCATACTGTATCTGCCGTGACTGAAATTATGCACGGCCTTTTCAACAGTGAGATAAGTATTTACCTCTATATCACCCAGATTAAGGGCTATGGCAAGGCTTGTCCCCGCTCTTGCCCGTGCGTCGCCGAATATGCCTTTTATAACAAGTTCCCTGTGCTTTATGTTGTATGTGTCCAGAAGCTCCTGCCCCAGTGAATTGGGGTTTTCATCTTTTCCCAGCTTCTGTGTAAGCTGAAGGACGCCCCACTCTGTTATATTTTCTCCGTTTTCAAAAACATACTTTTTACGGCTTCCGCCCTCCGAATCGTCATCGTATATCTGAACAGTGTTGTATACGTCCTTGTCAATTGAAGAGCTGTAATTGAAATCCTCGGCAACGGTTTCATTTACGGTAAGGTCAAGCCTCATACTGCTTATATTTTTAAGGCAAAGCTTTCCGAAGTCGTCATAGAAATAGTAGAGCCTGCCCGTGTTGTCATAGGTTTCGTCAATCGCATTCTGTAAAATGTCAAAAAGCTCCTGATTATCCTCCACACGGCTGCCAAGAGTATAGCCCGTATTTTCCACTTCGCCCGTAATAAGCTTAAAGTCCTCGGCAATCATTCTGAAAAGCTCGTCCGCTCTCTTTCCCGAATACACATAGGTGTCCTTGTTTTTCAGATATCTCAGCTGGTCATAGGCAGTAACCGATATAAGCCCTTTCTTGTTTCTTGTTTTTGTAAAAACATAGCCGTAGAAAACACCTGCACCGCCGTATCTGAATATAACAGTATCTCCCTCTCCGAAGTTAAGTATATTGTCCTTTACAACAGTAAACTTAAGACTTCCGGGACTGCCCTGTCTTTGGGTTGTCCAGACTATTTTGTCCTCGGTCACAGGCTCGTATATAACATTATCGTGTACAATGTAAAGCTCGTAGGTTTCGCCGCTTGGCTGAACACCCACATATTTTTTTGCCGTACCGCCGTCACCGCTTACGTGACTTACGGTAACTCCCGATATATCCGCCAAAACCGTCACCCCTTTATTTTAAGCTGCTGCCCCGGATATATAAGGTCGGGATTCTTTATGCCGTTAAGGCTTGCAATCTCAGTGTATCTGCTGCCATCTCCCAAAAAATCCTTACTTATTTTCCATAGGGTATCGCCGGATTTTACCGTGTAATACTGAGGTGTTTCCCTGTTTTCCTGTCTTTCGGGCGTTTCCGGTACTGCCGCAACAGCTGCCCCTTGACTTACTTCCGTATTAAGCACTCTTGTTGAATAATAGTTGTAAGTCTTAAGAATAACACTTGCAATCACGTCAAGACCGTTTTCCGCCGATTCTCTGTAATTATAGCTTTCTAAGCTTACGTTAAGGACAGTCGCATATATCGTCTTGCCGCCCGGCGTGCTTCTTGAAAGTATATAGTCAAAGGGCTTGCCCTTTCTTGACAGCTCGTCAAGAAGATTTATGTAATAATTCACAGGCTTAAGATTTGACATTCCTACAAAGGGATAATTAAAATATGGAATAAGGAAGTCAAAGCTTATTTCCGCAAGTGAGGGAGATTTGAGAAGATTAATCTGTGTTCCGTTTATAAGGTCGACAGTTTCGTTTCTTCCTCTCACGTTTACCTTTATTTCCGATGGGACAACAGGCAGAAGATTTCCTGCAAGCACCATCCAATATCCTTTAACTGCCATATTAACCCCTCCTAAGCGTGCGCTCCTGCCGAACGGCTGTAAAGCCTTTGTGTCAGCAGATTTTCAAGCTTGTCAGCTATGCTTTCTATATCATCATCGGAATTTATAATGTTCCTCATACCCGACATATCCACATTTATAACAGTATCTCCGCCATAGCTTGTCTGATAGGTGTTTCCTGCATTCTGCAAGGTTTTTGTATCACTTTCGGAAAGACTGAAGCTTTCGCCTAAAGCTCTGCCTGCATTTTCAGCCTCGCCAAGCATATCTTCAATGCCCCGAATCGCTCCCTCTGCGGTAAATTCGCCTGCTTCATACATGACCCTTGACGGCGAATTTATATCAAGGGAACCGTTGAATGCTGTGGAAACAACAGCCCCAAGAGCCGCCGCCGCACTTTCAAGCTGAGTCCTCTTGCTGTTCATGCCGTCTATGGCTCCCTGTACGGCATTTGCCCCCGAATCGTAAAGGTTTATGCCTTCAAAAGCTGTTTCTATGCCATTGACCATCTGAGCGGCGGTATCTTCTATTACAGGAACCTGACCTTGCATGCCTGTGGCAAATCCGACCACAGCGTCAAGAGCGGAATTATATGAATTTTCGGTTTGCACGGCAGCAGCTCCGGCTTCTTCGGCTGCTTCTTCGGCAGGCTTTAAGCCCTCAAGAATTTTTGCGCCCATCTCAGCCACCGCAGATGTGTCCATTCCCGTAAGTCCTGCTATATATGCGTTTGCCGATTCCTCAGCCAAAGCCCTTGCCTCATCGGAAATATCCATTTGTTCTATGGCGGAATACATCTGTGTAAGAGCAGTTTCTGCTCCCTCTGATATATCTATATCCTGTGATGCCACTTCGACTGCCCACTGTGCTTTAGCTTCCGCCGCGGCTCTGTAGGAATTGTTTATTTCGTCAACCATTTCCTTATGAGACATAAGCTCTTGTAAATATCCTGCACTCTCGGCAGAACCGTCACTTAACTGCTTTATAAGACCCTCGTCAAGTCCCATTTCCTTTGCAGCCGCTAAATTGTCGCTGTAGTTTTGTAAATACTCGGTTTGGCTGTCAAGATTTGCAATCATATTTTCAACAGACAGCTCTGACTTTGTTTCCATTTCGTCAAATAGGCCTATCTGCCCATTTATGCTCTCGTATGCCGCATTATATACCTCGGAATATGCCGTTTCAAGGTCACTTAATGCCGTTCCTGCGACTTCCTTTGCTGTTTCAAATGCACTTGCGGCAGTTTCCTCAGCACTTCCCAAGTTATTAACTCCGTCAATTGCAGCCTGCTGTTCGGCTGCTAATGCTCTGATGCTTGCCTCGGTCTTTTCCTGCTCTGAGCGCAGATTTTCAGCAATCTCCTGATGTTCTGCTATAAGACTTTTATAATCCAAACTTTCTGCATTGTACTCAGGGGCCTTTAAATACTCATCCCATTCAGGGTCCATAACAGTCGCATCAGCTCCGGCTTCAAGGGCTTTGTTTCTTGCCTCCTCTGCATCTTTCTGCATAAGCTCAAGACCCTTGATGTACTGCTCCTCTTTGGCTATCTGTTCTTCATAGTCAAGGTCATCTTCCATAAGTCCGCTTTTAAGCTTTTGGTCTTTTTGAACCTTTGCGGCAGCCTTTGCCGCCTTTGTGTAGCCCTCCAAATCTTCTGCAACGTCCGAAAAGTTGTCAAAGCCCGATACGTTAAGACCCTCGCTGAGCCTGTTATACACAGCCTCCATTTCGCTTGTTTTGTCGGCTGCCGTTTCTGTGCCCTCGGCCAAGTCCTCCAGCTTTTGAATAAGGGAAAGAACACCTGCGCTTTCTCCCTCTATGCTGCCTGTGGTTTCCGAAAAGCTGCCTATGATTTCATCATATTCATTTTTCAGATTTTCACCTTCGGCGACCACATCGCCCAGTGTTTTCCTGTTTGCCTCAAAGCTTGCCGTCAGGTCGTCAATCTGATATTTAAGCCTTAAAGCTTCTTCCGAAAGTCCCTTGTCCTCAGAGCAAAGTCTGTCATATTCAATTTGCAGCCTGTCTATTTCCCTCTGCTGCTTTTTGCTTGTGGCTGTCAGCTCCTTCATAGGGTCGTTTGCTTCGCTTGTGGCTGATGCCAAAGCAATAAGCCCTGCGGTAAGTCCTGCCACAGCCGCTCCAACAGCTATAACAGGATTAGCCATCATAACGGCGGTAAGGGTTCCGAATGCCGCCGTAACCGCAGGAATCTGTCCTACCGCAAGAACCGTAAGCAAGCCGCCGAAGGTTATTACCCCCACTGACAAGCCTGCAAGCACTGCCGTAACCTCCGGACATTCCTCCACAACCTCAGCCATCCACGTAAAGGCTGAATCTCCCAATTCATAAAGCCCTCTGAGGGCAGGATTCAAGTCGCTGCCCACAGCGTCTCCAAGTCTTGATATAGCGTTGTCCATACCCTCCTTTGCATGAGCCGTTGTGTCCGTCATCTTCTCATATGCAGCGTCCGTCGCCCCTATACAGGTAGTCATGGAATCAAGCACAGAGTTAAAGTCCTCCGCTCCTGCATTATATAGTGCCAATGCTCCGGTAGAAGCCCTTATGTTGCTCCAAAGCTCTACAAAGGCAGTTGAATTTCCGTCTACGCTTTCTCCTAAAATACCAAGCACATCGCCCAAGGAATAGCCCTGTGCCATAAGATCAGCGAATGCCATGCCCGTTTCGCTTTTAAGTACTCCTGCCGTTTTGGAGCCGCTGTCGCCAAGCTCCTGAAGCATTCCCCGCAGGTACGTTCCCGCCATAGCCGTATCAATACCCTGTCTTGTAAGCTCCACATAGCCTGCCGCAAGCTGGTCAATCTCAACGCCATACGCCGCCGCAAGTGGGATAACACTGCCCATAGAACCGGCTAATTGGTCAACAGTGGTCTTACCTAGGTTCTGGGTATTCACAAGTATATCGCTTATTCTCGATGCGTCCTTGGCTGACAGCTTATAAGCGTTTATAGCAGTTGTCAGAACGTCAACCGATGTTGCCGCCTCAGTAAAACCGCCCTCCGCAAGCTTTACGGCATCTCCCACAAAGGCAACGCTCTTCGCAGTGTCCACGGACGCAGAAATAGCCTGATAAGATGCCTCCGCAAGGTCATTTACGCTTTTGTTGGAAATATCCGAAAGCTCCTCTATGTCGTGCTTTATATCCTCTATATCAACATCAGGGCTTGCTATCGTAGCCACCTTTGCCATAGAGACTTCAAACTCCATAGCCTCAGCAGTTACCTCCCTGAATTTGTCAATAATACCATCGGCAATTTTGGCAAAGCCCAGTGCCGCAAGAGCGGTCTCCGCTCCCTCAAAAGCATTTTCCATCTGCTTTGCCGTTTCTTCTGAGGTTTTTCCTACTCCCTTTACGCTTTCCTCAGTCTCTTTTGCGGTATCTCCCAAACCTTTGAGACCTTCTTCCGCTCCGGTGGGGTCTACAGTAACTTCGGTATCTCCCAATCCCGCAACACTGTTTGCTGCGTCCTCTGCGGCGTCTCCTATACCCTCAAGACCCGCCTCTGCTCCGGAGGTATCTACAGTCACATCAGTTTCGCCAACATCTGATACTCCATCTCTGGCAGCCTCGGCAGCCTCTTCTATTCCTTTGAGACCCGCCTCTGCTCCGGAGGTATCTACAGTCACATCAGTTTCGCCAACATCTGATACTCCATCTCTGGCAGCCTCGGCAGCCTCTTCTATTCCTTTGAGACCCTCCTCTGCTCCCGATGTATCTACTGCTGTATCGGCATCTCCAATGCCCGATACGCTGTCTGAGGCGGTTTCTGCTGATTCTTTGATACCCTCAAGACCCTTTATTGCTCCCGAAACATTAATGCTTATATTAATACCGTTAAGCCCTACCGCAGAAGCCTCGGCGTCCTTAAATGATTTCACGAGTAAACCTAACGACTTTTCAACTGTATTTAACTTATTTGACATCTTGTCGGCAAGAGTTATAGAAGCTGTCAGCTTTATATTGTTTGATTTACCTGCCATGTAGTACATCACTCCCCATTAAAAAAAGAGCAGTTGTCCTGCTCTCTTTTTTATCAAACTTCTTTAAATAGCTTTTCCTGTAATGCTTCTGTGAGCACTGCCGAAAAATTTATGTGTGCCTCCTCAGCTTTGGTATTCAGCCAATTTGGAATAGTGCAATTTTTTCTTACTGTCTTGCTGCTGTATTTTTCCGCATAGCTGTCGATATCAAGAACAATAAGATTTACAAAGCCGTTTTCATATTCATCAGCTTTTACTTCGTCCTGTTTACTTGCCTTGGGAATATTTTCGCCGTCCTCCAAGGAAGTAAGAATCCACCCACACGCAGCGTCCATAGCCATATATAACGCCTCTGCGAAACCTTTTCCCTCGGTAACGCAGCCCTTTAAATCAGGCACTACAACCGTATAATACCCATCTTTATCAAGGTAAAAACACGCCGGATAAACTAATTTCATAACAAAGCCTCCTCGTATAATATATATTAGTCAAAAGCAAAAAACCTTATTCAAGTCCCGCTTGTTTGAGTATGGATTTGGCAGTATTTAATTTAAAATCCGTATTATGACGGGGTACTGTCACCTTTCCTTCCTTAGTCGGGTGTTTATACTGGTAATGAGAACCCTTAATACTTGCGATGTACCAACCATCATCTTTCAGAATTTTATCTATTTCTCTGAATTTCATACCTTTCCCTCCTCAAAATATATTATATGCGCATTATGCGTATCTGTCAAGGAGTTTTTGTGCAGTCTACCTCCTTTTCCTGCGTTTTCTTGGCTTTTTCCTATCTCTTTTTTCCTTTTCGCGCCTTTCGCTCTCTACTATCATTGAGGCGGTAATAAAGGCGTTTTCCCTTTCAAGAAAAAATCTGCTTCTGCCCTCTGATGGTATTCCCAAAAGCATATGGGGCATTATGTGGTGTTCCTGAAAAACTCTGTGGGCAACAAGGGCGGAGCCGTCATATTCTCCGCCCTTGTCCTCTATCAGTTTTTTGCTTCTTCGGTGGGACTTTCTTCGTCCTCGTCCTCGTCATCGGCAAGTCCGTTAAGCTCGTTCATTTTAAGCCTTAATTTCGTAAGCTCTCCCGGCGTAAACATTTTAAGCATAAGATTATACGCTCCGTTTACTCCCCAGCTGTCCTGAAGAGCCGTGGAGTTGAGGTTAGGCTCCTGTATAGCCGCAATTAACATTAAATTACTGTATTTAATTGTGTTAAGCTCGCTTGTATAACGTCTTTTGCCCGTTCTTATTCTCTCAGTCGCTTCTGTCTGACAGTCCTGCTGTTCCTCTGCGCTTACACTTCTGAGCTTTATGGGCTTTTTAAACCTTTCAAGCTTAACCTCTGCCTCCTGCACGGGGCTTTCCACATTCTCCATAAAGAAATCCGAAAAATCTGACATTTAAAATTCCTCCTTAAAAAAATCACATTACGTCAAGTTTTGTAAATTCACCGGGCATTCTCCAGTTTTCAAAAGTAAAGTCATATTCGTCCTCAAGGTATGTTCCGTCTGCATCAAACTTTGCCACAAGTCCGCCGTCAAGGTTGCAGTCTTCAAGTATGACTGTCTGGGAACCTACATTTGCGGTAGGGTCGTGATTTGTTATTTCAATGTCGAAGTAAATATCCTCTCCCGTGTCCTTATACCTTAAAAGCAGCTTTCTGAATATTGAAGTATTGAAGTGGAAGGTGGCGGAGCCTGTGCCGCTCCAGCCTGCCGCCTTGTTTCCGTAGCCCGTCTGTCCGAGAATAGGAACCTCGATTTTATTCTTGTCCATTCTCGCTTCAAGATTGATAGCCTGAGCGAAATTATATCTTTCGTCCTCGATTTTCACATAGCACTGAGCCAGTCTTGCGCTGACAGAGTCTTTTGCTTTCATAATAGCAGCCATAATATATCACCTCTTTATTTAATTTACATAAACCGTCATATAAAGCTTTTCCATTGCCGCCACGGGAGCAATATTAAGGTCAACAATAATCTCTCCCTTTGCCTCTCCTCTTGTTACGGTACAGTCAGAATCCTCAAAATTTTCAACGGCTCTTATATCTTCGAGGGTTTCTACAAACTTAACCACATCAGCCCAGAAGCTGTTTCTGCCGGCCTCGTCATTCTGAACCTTTCCCATATATCTGTCATTGAAAATAACGGCAATATCGTTTCCAATCTGGTCAAGAACCCTTATAACCTGATTGTTTGAGAAATCGCTGTTTTTGTCGGCAGTAAAGCTCACGAATGAATTTATATCCTTAAGCACCCTTACCTCGCCCTTCTGCGTGTGGAAAACAAGGCGTCCTTTCTTTAAAAGTCCTTCAAGCTCAGACTGGGAATAAGCAGTATTCACTGTGTACTCGCCGTTATAGGTTCTGTTCATAAGGCTTTCATTCACATTACAGCCTGCCTCGGCTCCCGTAAGCCAGTATATAAGCTCATAGCCCTTTGCGCCGCTGTCCTTAACCGAATTGGGAACGCTTATAATACCCTCATAATCTCCGTCATAGTCATAAATGACAGTCTGGAATTTTACGCCCTTTTCATCTCTCTGACTTTCGGTAAATCTTGCATAAAGCTTTTTTGTAAGCTCCTCAGAGGAAGGACAGCCAAGCACGTTGAAGCTGTAGCCCGAAAGAGCGTTTAATGCCTCCTGATGCTTTACGGAAGTAACCTCGCCGCCGTCCGTTCCCTCTGTCATAACCTCTCCCGAATTGTCGGAAAGCTCAGCCTCCTTTTTGAAAACAACATAGTCGTTGTCTGCAAGCTGATTAGCCTCTGTTACCTCCTGACGGTCAACAAGACTTGTACCGAGATAGGTGGACACCTCATATACAGGCGTTTCCTCCTCCACAGTGCCCACAGTTTCAATGACTGTCTTTATCGTATTTCCCAAGGCTCCGCTGTATCTTGCCTCGGCGAAAGTATTTGACGCTTTCTTGCCGCCGCCGTTAAGCCTGTAGGTGTAAAGTGTGTTTGCGTTTGCAAATATTTCCCTTAAATTTTTAAGCTTATCGCTGTCATAGCCATATCCGAAATACTTCATGGAATTTTTAATAAAATCCTCACTCGTAACTGTTATGACTTCGTTTTCGGGTCCCCAGTCAAGCTCCATAGGCACCGCCGCATAGCCCCTGTCAGAAAGGGCAGCACTGGCTCTTGCCGTTGATACAAAATTTATGTAAGCTCCGGGCAAAACCTTGTTTCTTGTTAAAAATGTTCCTCCGCCTAAAGCCATTATTTCTTACCTCCCTCTTTTATAAGCATTTCGTCAACCTCTTCAATGCTGTACTTTTTGTCATCGTCAAGCATAGCCCCCAAAAGATCCTTCACCTTTGCATATCTCTCAAAGCGTAAAAAGCTTCTCTTGGGAAACCTTATAACATTTTTGCCGACAGTCTTGTCAGCAACCTTCTCAGAATTTACCGCCGCAGCCGTCTCAGCCGCAGCCGTCTCAGCCGCCGCCTGACTGTTTTTCTTTTCCTTTGTTTTAGCCATAATTATCACTCCTCAAATATATTTTTTAAGTGGGTCTTTTCCCGTTCCATAAACTCAGGCTTATCCTCCTGTGTACGTATAACAAAAAATTCGTAAACAACAGAAAATACAAGAATGCCCTCCGCCGTACTGCTTTTAAGCTCCGTACCTCTTATAAGCTCTCCGTCATGGTCTATATAATACAGAGCATCGTAAAGCCTGTCGGTTACATCGTTGTATTCGCCCTTGTACTCCTTATTTTTGTTTTTGGGAAGATAAAGAACCTCCATTTTCTGCCGCCGCAGATATCGCCCATCAGAGGGACCTCTTGCAAGCTTTTCCTCCTCTGCGCTCTCTGTGCAGCCAATAAAAAAGCAGGGTGCCTTAAGTCCCTGCTTTACCGCTTCGGTATATATCTTATATTCGCTGCCAAACTCCTTATGGATAGCCTTTGCCATTCCGTCAATAACATTTTTTATTACCTGCTTATTTTTTTCCATTTCTCACCCTCCGAAAAGCTCTCTCAGTTTACCTTCGAGAAATTCAGTTGTCTGGGGCGCAATCTTTTCCTCAATACTGCCTCTGAGCATATGCTGCCCCTCTACAAACGGAGTCACAAGCCTTTTTCCTATCGCATTAACATAACGTCCGACTTCCTGCCTGTGCCCTTCTTCAACATAGATGGCGTACTCCGCAGGATTAATAACATCAATCTGCCATACATCGCCGTTTTGTACAACACTCGTTATCCCCCAAGACCTCTTGAGATAGCCTTTCTTTACAGGAGAACGATTCGCAGCCTCTTTCCAAGTTTCAAGCCCCAGTCTTTGGGTACACTCCCTAAAAAACCTGTTTCTCAAATCCTTTGAAATTTCTCTGATTCTCTCCTCAAACTGCTGTATGCTTTCATAGTCAAGCTTTACAAACATTTTGGCATCACCTCATAAAACTTTGCCTTTTTACATTAATTGACACTGCACAGAATTTTGTATATAATATTTTTGTTGCCACCCCTATACAGGCAAAGAAAGGGGGGTGTTTCTTACGGAAAACATACTTATTTCTTTTGTGATATCTGTTGTGGCAGGTATAGTAGTTTACTACATCTGCAAATGGCTGTACAGATAACAAACTTCGGCAATCAGCCTAAGGTTTAAACCGCCTTGCAAAAAGGGAATAGAAAAGACCACGAACGGCACTCGTGGTCTTTTTGCTTTTTGTGTTCCTTACGGAATATACTTATTTCCTTTAAGCAACTTAATTATAAAGCAAAATCTATCCAATGTCAATATATTACTCATAAAATTTTTATGCTTGAAAATTGCAACTTTAATTGTCGCATTTTAATTAAAATCTAATGACCGTTGTGTTTTTAGATTTTGAGCCGGAGGTAAACCCAGCCACCGCAACGGCGGCTTGCCCTTTACCTCGGTGAAAATAAATGCTATAATTGTTTTGCGATGGCTTAGACTAAGGTTGTGTTCCTGA
>CANQXR010000044.1 GCA_947627855.1 uncultured Clostridia bacterium | reverse complement strand
TTTCTATATTATACCATATTTCTTACTATTTTTTAATAGTTTTTACTGCTTCCTGTAGTTTTCGGACAGTCTGCCCCCGATGGTCGGTTCCGCAGTCCGGTCGGCTAAGGCTTAAGTGTTGTCATATTTTCAGAACATATCATATCCATGCTCACAGAGCAAATCAATAGCCAATTCAAAATTATCTTCCTTTACAAAAATGTAGTCTGTGTTATATGTGGAAACAGCAAAAATTCCTATATTGTTTTCGGAAAGCAGTTCAGATATATCCGCAAGTATGCCTGTAAGAGAAAAATCCAGCACAGCATCTATCCTGAAACACTTCCAGCCGTCCTCTCTTTTTTCAGTGTTTTTTGGAACTTTTTCCGTAGGACAGACGAGGGATATTTCCTCATCTGTCCGTGCAAAAAAGCAAAACTCACTATCGGGGTTTATTTCCGAAGTATTTTTGAGCCTGCAAACTGTAAAATCAATATCAAATGCTTTTATATACATATTACATTACTCCTTGCTGAAGCTTTCAACCAGTGAACTGAGCGCCGATGTTATGCTGTTGTTATCGGCATCAGCTTCACCCATACACATATCCATAACGGCTGTAAGTCCGCTGCTTACGGATACCATATAAAATCTGTGCATCTCTGTTCCGTTCTCTGTTTCTTCGATATAACTCCATACATCGCAGTCGTAGCCGCTGCTGCCGAGGACAGCGCTTTCATGCTCTGCATTGTGATCGTCCAGATTCTTTTTAACTTCATCAACGCCAAAATCCGACATAACACTTGCGCTGACATACACGGGAACGCCCCCATCGTCAAAGCTTCTTCCTCTGTATATGAAATAAACTCCTTCCTCGCCGGAAACGATTTTTTCAAACACATCATCGTCATACCGCATTGTAAAGCCGTATTCATTTGTATAAATATAAGGCTCTTTTGCGGGAGCCTCTGCTTCCTGCTTATCGTCTGTATTATAGCTGTTGTCGGGCTGTTTTTCTTCTGTAGTTATTTCTTCTGTTTCGGTAAAGACGGTTTCCTCGGTTTCTGCGGTTTCGGTTTCCTTATCCACTTCATCAACGCTGCCCTTGCAGCCGGAAAGCGACAAAACTGCCGCCAATATAACAAAAGCGCATAATTTCTTTTTCATGGAATCCCTCCCTGTTGTTTTATATACTTTAATATTAACATATAAAGCACTCTATTTCAATTATTTTTAAAAAAGCCATTGTAAAAAAAGTTTCAATATAATATAATAAAAGTAGATTTTTTTACGCAGACATTCTTTATAATAAAAAGAAAAGAATTAAAGGAGTTTTACATATGGCAGAGAAAAAAGCGGCAAAAAAAAGTGTAATGGATAATTTGGAAATGGGAAAGGAAAAGGCGCTTAAGGCGGCTCTTACCTCTATTGAAAAGAGCTTCGGCAAGGGTGCAGTTATGAAGCTTGGCGATACGGCTAAATATCTTTCCTCAGACGTGATCCCCACAGGCTCCTTAAGCATAGACATAGCCCTTGGCATAGGCGGACTTCCACGAGGCAGAATCATAGAAATATTCGGACCTGAATCCGGAGGAAAAACCACAACAGCACTGCATATAATTGCAGAAGCTCAAAAAAAAGGCGGCATCGCAGGCTTTATAGATGCAGAGCACGCCCTTGACCCTGTTTATGCATCAAAAATCGGCGTAAATATAAGCGAATTGTATGTTTCTCAGCCGGACAACGGCGAGCAGGCTCTTGAAATATGCGAAACAATGGTTCGTTCGGGCGCTGTGGACGTTATAGTTGTAGACTCTGTTGCTGCGCTTGTTCCCAAAGCTGAAATAGATGGAGAAATGGGCGATTCCCATATGGGACTTCATGCAAGACTTATGTCACAGGCTCTCAGAAAGCTTGCGGGCGTGGCGGCAAAAAGCAATTGTGTTGTTATATTTATAAATCAGCTCAGAGAAAAAATAGGCATTGCATTCGGAAACCCCGAAACAACAACGGGCGGTCGTGCGCTTAAGTTCTATGCGTCTGTAAGAATAGACATACGAAAAGCAGATCCGATTAAAAACGGCTCAGAAATCATAGGCTACAGAACAAGAGCCAAAATCGTGAAAAACAAGGTTGCCCCGCCATTCAAAACAGCTGAATTTGATCTTATGTTTGGTGAGGGCATATCAAAAATTGGCGATATCATTGATCTGGCGGCAGATGTGGACATCGTAAAGAAGGGCGGAGCATGGTATTCCTATAAGGACGGAAAGCTTGGACAGGGAAAGGAAAATGCAAAAAAATACCTTGCAGAACATCCCGAATTGTGCAATGAGATAGAAATGAAGGTCAGAGAGTATTATGGACTTGTTGAAGGCGGCGCAAAGAGCTCAGATGGCGGTGCTGCTTCAGGGGGAAATAAGCCTGCTGTACCAAAAAAAGAGAACAAAGCGCAGTCCGAAGATGATGATTTCTCCGATGACAGTTCAATTGCGTTTGACGATGAAGCCTTTGAGGATATAGACGAATAAAATATGATAATAACGGATATACAAAAACAAAAGCACAATGAAAAGAGATTTTCCGTTTTTCTGGACGGCGAATATGCTTTTTCTGTAACCGATATAGACCTTTTGTATTACAAACTCAAGGTGGGCGAAAATATCACATCAGAAAAAGTAAATGAAATTATTTACAACAATGCGGCTGCCGCAGCAAAAAAGACAGCTCTCAATTTTTTAGGCTATCGTATGCGGAGCCGCAAAGAAATTGTTGATAAGCTAAGAAGCAAGGAATATTCCGATGATATTATAAAATATACACTGGAGTTTCTGGAAAATTATGGATATGTAAATGACAGGGAATTTGCTGAAGCATATATCAAAGACAAAAAAAATCTGAAGGGCTTCGGAAGCCTGCGTATAAGATATGAGCTTTCCGGACTTGGAATAGACGATGAAATATTGGGCAGCCTTGAAGATCTTTTGTATGATAAGGACGAAGATATAATAAAGGTAATAGAGAAAAGACTTAAAGGACGTATAATAACGGACAGACGGGAAATGCAGAAGCTGTATTCCTATCTGTACGGACGGGGCTTTCCATATGAGCGCTCGAAAGAGGTCTTTCAGGAATATATTAAAAATATCGGGGAGGACATTATTGACTGATGGCTATAAATTCGGATATCAACGGGCTTCTGAGAAGCTTTAGGGAATATTGGGAAAATGAAGATTATGAAAAAATAAAGCCGACAAGCGACAGGATCATTGATTTTTATAAAAGAAATAATATGACAAAAACCGAAAGCTATGCCTGTCACCTGTATAATCTGTGCCTTTACTATGCGGATATAGAGGACTATTCTTCTGCGATATCGACAGGAAAAGAAGCTGCCGAAATAATGGAAAACACAAAAGATCCTATTATTTACACTTCATTTATAAACAATCTTGCCGTGGCATATTCTTTGAAGGGCGAAAAACAAAAAGCCTTGAACCTGTTTAAAAAAAGCTATGCTATACGCTCAAAAGAGCTTGACCACGATGATGTCCGTCTTTGTGATGCTGTTCTGAATATAGGCAGCACATATTATGAACTTGGAAAATATGAGGAAGCCCTCAGCTATCACAAGGACGCTCTTAAACGGCGTAAAAACATAAGGAGTGAAGATTATATAAATAATCTGAATCTTGTGGGGTATGACTATGAAAAGCTAAAGCGATATCCACAGGCGATCAACTGTCTGAAAAAAGCGGCAGAGCTTATGACGGTAACCAACTATGATGAAAACGACTATATAGCCAATTTATGCTATCTTGCGTCTGTTTACAAAAAAAATATGGAATATGACAACGCTCTTACCTGCTATGAAAAGGTGCTTTTTCTGCTTAAGAAAAATAAGCTTGACAAAGAGCCGTACAGCGGTGAGATAATGAATAAGGCCGCTGAGATATATCTTAAAACAGGAAATGACAAAAAGGCCTTGGAGCTTCGCATTGCAGCTCTTGGTATTCTGGAATCACAGGTAGGAAGCAAAAATCTTTTTTACGCAAACTGCCTCAGAGAAATTGCTAAAATATATGAAAAAAATAATGCCTATGGCGATGCGATAGCTTATCTTCAGCGTGACCTTGATATAAAAAGCTCGGTTATTTCTGTTGATGAAAAGGAATATCTGGACGATGCTATGTTTTTGGCCTCTGTCTATCATCTCAATTCGCAGACAGAAAAGTCAAATGATGTGCTGGAATATCTTTTGGCAAACATAACCTACAAAAATCCGAATTACAGCAAAATAATACTTACTCTCACAGCCAGATATTCTCAAAGGGGTAATATGCAAAAGCTGTATTACCTGTACGACAAATACAGACTTTACGACCCTACGGTTACATTTGATGAAATGCTCATACTTGCAGAAAACAAATATGACAGTATATAAAGCAGAACCGACCGGACTGCGGAATTTTCCACAAGGGAGAACATAAAATGCAGTTTGCGTATGAAGCCCATACAGCCTGTGATAAGCACGGTTATATATTGGGGTGTGTTGTAACACCCGGGAATGTTCATGACAGTGTTGCTTTTGATCCGTTGTAGATACAGTTAAAAGTTTCCTGAAATAAAGGGAGTAGTTGCGGGGCATACAAGACACCGTGGATATGTAAAAAGATAGCTGATGATGAGAGGATATCCATAATGCCTTATAAAAGACCGATGGGAGATAAAGATCTTTTCAGACCTTATGAGTACGTATATGATGAATATTATGATTGTATTATCTGTCCGAATAATGAAGTTTTAAAATACACGACTACAAACAGAGACGGATATAGAGTATTTAAAAGTGATCCTGAAAAATGTGCCGTTTGTCCATATCTTCACCGGTGCACAAAAAGTAAAGATCATCGAAAGACAGTAACTAAGCATATATGGTCGGATTACATCGAATTGGCAGAGGATTACAGGCATACACCAAAATATAAGGCTGTATATGAAATGAGCAAGGAAACCATAGAAAGAGTTTTTGCGTATGCAAAGGAAAGACATTCTATGAGATATACAACTTTAACAGGTTTGGCTCAG
Organism: uncultured Clostridia bacterium; assembly: GCA_947627855.1. Classification (GTDB taxonomy): domain Bacteria; phylum Bacillota; class Clostridia; order Lachnospirales; family CAG-274; genus JAJQCI01. Next base: position 12,834 of record CANQXR010000044.1, on the reverse strand, counting down.
GTATCAAAATGGGGCAGGCTTGAATTTGCGTGCATGAATCGCAAAAAAATTGCAGTATACTTGAGGAAGGGTGATAATACCTGTTCTCATATTCGTATGGTTTGGAAGATTTCTGTTGTTTTGAATAGAATTTTGATAAAAATAACCCCTGTTCCCGAAATTGGAATAGGGGTTATTTGACAGTCTGAGGCGAGCGCGCAGCGCTCGCCTTTTTCCCCGCCCCGCCGCCGACCGCCTGCCGCAGCCCGACCGCACCGAAGGTGCGGTCGGGCTGCGGCAGGCGGTCGGCGGCGGGGCTAAAATTGTAAAATTTTGTTTTTAAATGGTATATTTGTATGAATATCAGAAAATTTGTGTGGGTAAAGTATAAATGATTCTTGAAATTTTTATTGGGAGGTAAGCTTATGAGGTTTGCTGTTTTTTTGCGGAAAAATAAATTATTTGCTTTTTTTGTTATTATGGTTATGTTTGTGATTATTTATACAGGCGACATAAAAACTTACAGCGGAGTATTTGCTTCCGAAAAGGACACAAAGACAGTTGAAGTGAGCGGAAAGATCGTTGGCGTAAGAATATTTATGGACGGAGTTATGGTTCTGGCATCGGGGCAAACAGAAGACGGAAAAAGCAACGGCAGCAGTCAGAGCAATTTCAGGGCGGGAGATATAATAACGTCTGCCGATGGTAAAAGCATAAACAATAAAGAGGATCTTATAAATGCAGTAAAAAATTCCGGCGGAAAGGAAATGAGATTTACATTTAAAAGAAACGGGAACGAAAGAAGCTGTACGGCGGCGCCGCAGAAAGACGCAGAGGGAAATTACAGGCTTGGACTCTGGATAAGGGATTCCACCCAAGGGCTCGGAACACTTACATTTTACGACAGGGATACCGGCAGATTCGGAGCCTTGGGACATGGCATAACCGATGTGGACACTGACAAGCTTATCAATGTGTCGGAGGGAGAAATTTGCGATGCAGAGATCACCGCTGTTGTAAAGGGAAAAAGCGGAACGCCCGGTGAGCTTATAGGGGATCTGTTATATTACAGCAAGTTAGGGGATATACGGGAAAACAAAAAGACGGGAATATACGGTACAACATCGGAAAAATTGTCACAAGGCGAAAGTCTTGAGGTCGGCAGCAAAAATCAGGTGCGTATGGGAGAGGCCTATATATTGTCGGAGGTTCTGGGTGACGGTGTAAAGGCATATTCCATTAAAATAGAGGGCATAAACCGGTTTGCGGGCGATTCCTCCAAAGGCATTATAATAAGAATTACGGATAAGCGTCTCATCGATTCCACAGGAGGAATTATACAGGGTATGAGCGGAAGTCCTATTGTTCAGGAGGGCAGACTGATAGGGGCCGTGACCCATGTTTTCTTGGGAAACCCTGAGAGGGGATACGGCATTTTTATTGAAAATATGCTCTAAATGGCGGCATAATGTTGTAAATGAAAAGATTATTAAAATTACATTAAAAGTCTTGAAAACACTTTGAAATAATGTATAATAAGAAGAAGTTTTGCAGTGCATTTCAGGGAAGGTTTTCACGGATGAAATTATTTATTTTAGACTCAAACAAAAGGACTCTTGCTGAGGCAGAGGCGTATTTTGAGAAAAAAGAGGATATCGAGATCGTGGGGGTCAGTGACAACGGAGTTGATGGTATAAACGGCATAATCGGGACAGATCCCGATGTAGTCGTTATCGAACTTATGCTGAGCAAAATAGACGGTATTGAGGTTCTGAGGGGAATTGAAGACCTTAACATCAAGGTTATAGTAACAACGGCTATGCAGTCTGACAATGTTATAAACAAGGTGTTTTCACTTGGTGTTGATTATGTGCTGCTCAAGCCATACAGCCTTGATATACTCTATAACAGGATTCTGGACGTGACAAGTCCCATCAGGATAAGTGACGAGGGATATAAAAGGGTTATTTTTGACCATGAAGAGCCTGATGTGATCTATGCCGATTCATCTATCACAAAGCTTCTCCACGATGTGGGTATAACACCGAATCTTAAGGGATTCCGCTATTTGCGCACTGCTATTGGAATGGTTATTACAGACGAAACAATAATAGAGGCGGTTACAAAGGTTTTATACCCCGAAATAGCAAAAATATACAAAACAACGTCCGTGAGGGCGGAAAGAGCTATAAGGCACGCCATAGAAAGCTCATGGAACAAGGACAACGGCGCACTTATAAAGCGGCTGTTCTTGCTGCCGCAGAATGCCAAACGTCCGACCAACAGCGAATTTATAGGTATTGCCGCAGAATATCTGAAGGAATTGGAATGAACAATAAAATAAACTATCAGAAAGAGCTTGACAAAATAATAGAAAGGATTAAGGGAGAGGATCGCCCAAGGACGCTTTTGCTCCATGCGTGCTGCGCTCCATGCAGTTCATACTGTATAGAATATCTTACGGAATATTTCGATATAACTGTTTTTTTCTATAATCCCAACATATATCCTTCAGAGGAATATTATAAGAGGGCAGAGGAAATCAAAAGGTTTACGGAAAGTATACCGCTGAAAAATAAGCTCAGACTTGTTGAGGGAAAGTACGACCCCGACAGATTTTACGAAGCAGTGAAGGGATATGAAGATGTCCCGGAGGGCGGCGAACGCTGTTTGAAGTGTTTTCGCCTAAGACTTGAAGAAGCGGCAGCAGCTGCAAAAAAGTATAATTGTCAGATGTTTACAACCACTCTGACTATAAGTCCCCTTAAGAATGCTCAGGCTATAAACCGTATAGGGTATGAGATAGGAAAAAGAGAGGGCGTTGAATATCTGTTTTCTGACTTTAAAAAGAAAAACGGCTATAAAAGATCTATTGAGCTTTCTGCCGAATATAAACTTTACAGGCAGAATTACTGCGGCTGCGTATTTTCAAAAAAAAGAATATAAAATTGCCGACCGACCTGCGGGTTGCCCGGGGTGCGGGGCGATGTGCGAAGAAATGCGGCTCCCTGCGGGAGCCGCATTTCTTCGCACATCGCCCCGCACCCCGGCCCGTGGGCAAGCCCGTCAAACCGCGCTCCGGCGGTTTGACGGGCTTGCCCACGGAACCTGTCCGTTGTACACCTCACCAAAAGATTGTGCCAAGCTAATATTCTTTATATAGAGAAAGTCAATGACAGCTTGCCTTGATTGACTTTAGTCATAAGCACGGCCTTGGATCTGACCGTAACTGCTGCGTCTGTCTCCCAATGTCCGGACTTGGCTTCTTTTTTTATCTGACATATTTGATTTTAAAACGAACTCTCAACGGAAATTTTGTGGATTATTTTTATTTTGCACTTGACATTTTATGGCGGCGGATATATAATTGTCTGGTGTTTAATGTTTTGATTTAAGCATGACAAAAGTATTTTTATTTTTAAGGAGGTGCAGGATATTGCCTACATTCAATCAGTTAGTAAGAAAGGGCAGAAGTACAAAGGTTACAAAGTCAACCGCTCCTGCTTTGCTTAAGGGTCTTAACACCTTGAAGAAAAAGCAGACAGACACAACTTCTCCCCAGAAGAGAGGCGTTTGTACATCTGTTAAGACGGCTACGCCCAAAAAGCCCAACTCAGCTATGAGAAAGATCGCCAGAGTACGTCTTTCAAACGGCATTGAGGTTACTTCTTACATTCCTGGCGAGGGTCACAACCTTCAGGAACACAGTGTTGTTCTTATAAGAGGCGGAAGAGTAAGGGATATCCCCGGTGTTCGTTATCATATCATCAGAGGTACGCTTGATACCGCAGGAGTTGCAGACAGAAAGCAGGCTCGTTCAAAGTACGGTGCTAAGCGCGGCAAGAAGAAAAAATAATAAGTGATTTTGCCATGTATCTCCCTATGGCAGCCATTGCTGCCGGCTTATACTTTTGTCATTTTTATAGAACAAAGTACAAGGCAGGGACAGTACAGGGCATGAACGCAAGTGGACTATTCACTTGAGAGTACCTATGAATTAATATTTTGTGATTAAGGAGGGAAGAACCGTGCCAAGAAAAGGACATGTTTCAAAAAGAGAAGTACTGCCCGACCCTATGTACAACAGCAAGACGGTTACTAAGCTTATAAATTCAATTATGCTTGACGGCAAGAAGGGTACTGCACAGAAAATTGTGTACAGCGCCTTTGCTATTGTTGAAAAGAAAACGGGCAAGCCGGGCCTTGAAGCCTTTGAAACGGCTTTAAACAACATTATGCCCGTACTTGAGGTAAAGGCACGCCGTGTCGGCGGTGCTACCTATCAGGTACCCATGGAGATAAGAGCCGAAAGACGCCTTACACTGGGGCTTAGATGGCTTACTCTCTATGCAAGAAAAAGAAACGAAAAAACTATGGACTTAAGACTTGCGGGTGAAATTATGGACGCTCTCAAATCAGAAGGCGGAGCCTGCAAGAAGAAAGACGAAACTCACAGAATGGCAGAGGCAAACAAGGCCTTCAGTCATTTCAGATTCTGATTTGTCATTCGCAGTTATTTTAAGGAGGAATATGGGTGGCAGAGAACAGACAAGTACCATTGGAGCTTACGCGTAACATTGGTATTATGGCCCACATTGATGCCGGAAAAACAACTCTTACAGAACGTATACTTTACTATACGGGACGCACTTATAAAATCGGCGATACGCATGAGGGTACTGCCGTAATGGACTGGATGGAGCAGGAACAGGAAAGAGGCATAACAATCACCTCTGCAGCCACAACAACCATGTGGCACATAGGCGATGGTCCCAAACACAGAATCAATATAATCGATACTCCCGGACACGTTGACTTCACGGTTGAGGTTGAAAGATCTCTTCGTGTGCTTGACGGCTCCGTTGCGGTATTCTGTGCAAAGGGCGGTGTAGAGCCTCAGTCGGAAACAGTCTGGCGTCAGGCTGAGAAATATCACGTTCCACGTATGGCGTTTGTAAACAAGATGGATATTATGGGCGCCGACTTCTATCGTGTTGTTGATATGATCAAAACAAGACTGGGAGCAAATCCTGTTGTTGTACAGCTTCCCATAGGCGCAGAGGACGCTTTTGAGGGCGTTATCGACCTTATGGAAATGAAAGCTTATTATTATGAGGATAAGCTTGGAACAGATGTTGAAATAAAGGATATACCCGAGGACATGAAAGCCAAGGCAGAGGAGTACAGGACAGAGCTTGTTGAGGAAATTGCCGAATCAGACGAGGCTCTTATGGAGAAATATCTCGAAGAGGGCGATTTATCCATTCCGGAGCTCAAGAAGGGACTCAGAAAAGCCTGCATAGCCTGCGAGGCAGTGCCTGTGTTCTGCGGCTCGGCTTATAAAAACAAGGGCGTTCAGAAGCTTCTTGACGGCATTCTTGAATATATGCCGGCTCCTACGGATATACCCGCAATAAAGGGACATCTCCCCGGAGATGAGAATGCGGTAGTAGAAAAACACGCATCAGACGACGAGCCTTTTGCGGCTCTTGCATTCAAGATTATGAACGACCCCTATGTAGGCAAGCTCGCATTCTTCAGGGTTTACTCAGGTACTCTTGAATCCGGCTCTTATGTATACAATTCGGTAAAGGGCAGGAAGGAAAGAGTCGGTCGTATAATTCTTATGCACGCCAACTCAAGACAGGAAATAAGCAAGGCTTATGCGGGAGATATTGCTGCTGCGGTTGGTCTTAAAAACACCACTACCGGCGATACGCTGTGTACAGAGGACGATCAGGTTATACTTGAATCCATGAACTTCCCCGACCCTGTTATTTCCGTTGCCATAGAGCCGAAAACAAAGGCAGGGAGAGATAAAATGGGCATTGCCCTTGCCAAGCTTGCAGAGGAAGATCCTACATTCAAGACTTATACCAATCAGGAAACGGGAGATACTATAATTGCAGGTATGGGTGAGCTTCACCTTGAAATTATAGTTGACCGTCTGCTTCGGGAGTTCAGGGTCGAGGCAAACGTAGGCGCTCCTCAGGTGGCTTACAGAGAGGCCTTCGGCAAGAATGTGGACGTAGAGTGCAAATATGCAAGACAGTCCGGCGGCCGTGGTCAGTACGGACACGTTAAGGTAAAATTTGAAGTTATGGAAGCAAACGCAGAAAACAGCTTTGAATTTTCAAACGAGGTTGTCGGCGGCGTTGTTCCCAAGGAATATATACCGGCAGTAGAGGCAGGTATAAAGGAAGCAATGCAGTCGGGCGTTATAGGCGGTTATCCCGTTGTCGGCGTAAGAGCAAGACTTTATGACGGCTCTTTCCACGAGGTGGATTCGTCTGAAATGGCTTTCCACATTGCAGGCTCCATGGCGTTCAAGGACGCTATGAGAAAGTCGGCTCCTGTGCTTTTAGAGCCTATTATGAAGGTGGACGTAACTGTCCCCGAAGCATATATGGGCGATGTAATAGGCGATATGAATTCCCGCCGAGGAAAGATCGAGGGTATGGATCTCGAAAACGGACTCCAGATAATACACGGATATGTTCCTCTTGCGGAAATGTTCGGTTATTCAACCGACCTCAGATCAAAAACACAGGGCAGAGGAACCTATGTAATGGAGGTTCATCACTACGAGGCGGTTCCTAAGAGCATACAGGAAAAGATAGCTTCGGGAAAGCTTTGATTTTTTTACTAAAATTTAATTAAATTACAATAAAACACTTGCAATTTAATGCGGAATTTAATATAATAGTTTTAATGCTTAGTTTAGTTAAAGCTATAAGAACTATTATCATTTCATTTTAATTTAAGGAGGAAACTTCAAAATGGCTAAAGCTAAATTTGAAAGAACAAAACCACATGTAAATATCGGTACGATCGGTCACGTTGACCACGGTAAAACAACTCTTACTGCTGCTATTACAAAGACCCTTCAGGAAAGATATCACCTTGGCGAAGCTGTTGCATTCGACAACATCGATAAGGCTCCCGAAGAAAAGGCAAGAGGAATCACTATCAACACAGCTCACGTTGAATATGAAACTCCCAACAGACATTATGCACACGTTGACTGCCCCGGTCATGCTGACTATGTAAAGAACATGATCACCGGCGCTGCTCAGATGGACGGTGCTATCCTTGTTGTTGCTGCTACTGACGGTCCTATGGCTCAGACAAGAGAGCATATCCTTCTTGCACGTCAGGTTGGCGTTCCCAAGATCGTTGTTTTCATGAACAAGTGCGATATGGTTGACGACGAAGAGCTTCTTGATCTTGTTGAAATGGAAATCACAGAGCTTCTTGACGAGTACGGCTTTGAAGATTCACCTATCGTAAGAGGTTCAGCTTTCCAGGCTCTTGAGGACTGCTCAGGCGAATGGGGCGACAAGATTATCGAACTTATGGAAGTTGTTGACAACGAAATTCCTACTCCTGAGAGAGATGCCGACAAGCCTTTCCTTATGCCTGTTGAGGACGTATTCTCAATCACAGGCCGTGGTACAGTTGCTACCGGTAGAGTAGAAAGAGGCGTTCTTAAGATTTCTGAGGAAGTTGAAATCGTAGGTATCAAAGAAGAAGCTCGTAAGGTAGTTGTTACAGGTATCGAAATGTTCCGTAAGCTCCTTGACTTTGCTCAGGCAGGCGACAACATCGGCGCACTCCTTCGTGGTGTTCAGAGAACTGAAATCGAAAGAGGTCAGGTTCTTGCTAAGCCCGGTTCAATCACACCTCATACTCACTTCAAGGGTCAGGTTTACGTATTGACAAAGGACGAAGGCGGACGTCATAAGCCTTTCTTCTCAAACTATCGTCCTCAGTTCTATTTCAGAACAACAGACGTTACAGGCGTTATCACACTTCCCGAAGGCACAGAAATGTGTATGCCCGGCGATAACGTAGAAATGGAAGTACAGCTTATCCAGCCTATCGCTATGGAAAAGGGACTTCGTTTCGCTATCCGTGAAGGCGGCAGAACAGTTGGTTCAGGCGCTGTAACTGAAATCATCGAATAATAAAAATATATCCCCGGAATTTTCCTCCGGGGATTTTTTATGCCCTTTTCCTTGTCAGAAATCAATTCTTATATTTAAATTCATAAGACGCCCTCAGAACCTTTTTCATTATCTCAGCCCCGTCAGCCGCCGTAACAGCCCCATCACCGTCAACGTCAGCTCTTGCGGCGTTTATATGTTCTCCCCCGTCAGCGATTATGTTAGCCAACGCCGCATCATTGCTCGTTATAATGCCGTCATCGTCCACATCGCCCAGATTCTCAGGGACATCGGGCTTTGCAGCCTCGCCAAAGGCATTCAGCCCGTCAAACCTTGTAGGGGTAATTAAAAAATTCTCCGGCTCGTGCTTAGGGTCGCTGCCGCCCCAATACCATACACTGCCGTCCTTTTTAACAGCATATGCGTAACCCACTCGTGAAGAAATATCTGTTACATTTTCTATACCCGTAATAGGAATAATTGAATATTTATCGTCAATAGGTTCGGTGTTTCCCTCTCCAAACCAGTTTTCGCCTATAAACCATACTGTTCCGTCATCTTTAAGTACATATACAGGGTCTGAAAATAAAGTAGCTGAGCTTACAACCTTTTTTACGTTTTCCATAATAGGCTTTGGTTCTAAGGCAGAGGGATTTTTCATAGCGTCCTCATAATCTGAAGGTACAATGCTTAAATACAATGTTCCCTCTTCCGAAAGTATAAACTCGTATAAGCGGATATCAATTATCGTTTTGGCATTTATGCTGTCACTTATAAGCGCATCATACTCCCTGCTTTCATAACCGATTCCCCACTGGTGTTCTACCGGAACCTGATAATAATATTTATACACTATTCTTCCGTCCGTATACTTTATAAGCAAATCGGTGCCGGAATGACTTAGATCGGCTACATTTCCATCTCCCCATCTGTAGGAATAGGGCTGCCCTAAATCCTTTACGTTTCCGTCTGTACTTACATAGTCTGCCATAGCCATTACATCACGAAAACAGGGTTTAACCACATCTGAAAGTCCAAAATCTTTAATTTCTCCATTAATTATTTCGCATATTTTTCCCTCTGTTGTTGTAAAATAGCCGTTGTAATAGCCGTTTATATTCGGTATGATTAATTCTTCTTTAGTGTAAGTGCCATCACTGCCGTCAAGATAGTACATATCTCCGTCTTTTGTTATAAGAAGATCTTCCGACAGATAGGGATAAGTTACAGCCGGCGGTATGGGGTTTACCTGCTCAGCCGCAAAAACGACATTCAAAGTGAGGACTGTCATTATAAGCGACAATCCGAGAGATAAGATTTGTTTAATTCTCATTTTTTCCTCCTTGTTTTAATCGTAGGAGAGGTTTTCAAATACCTCGTCCTTTTCAAATTGGTCTATACATAGATATCTTTTTGTTATTTCAAAAGAGGAATGGTTGTATATTTTGGTAAGCATTGGCTGTGGTGTGCCTTTCAGATATAGCTGATAGCCTACGGTTTTTCTGAGGGAGTGACAGCTTATGCTGCCTTTTATTTTCAGAGCCGTTACCGCTTTCTTTATTATGCGGTATGCCTGTGTACGGTGGAGGGGCTTGGATTTGTTCCTGCCTGCAAAAATATAGCCCGTCTTGTCCTCTGTTTCCGCTGCAAACAACAAAATTGCTGCCTCAAGCTTGCTGTTTACAGATACAGTATTGTATTTTTTCGTCTTTTTCTCCCTTATTGTTATTTTATCAACAACCATTCCGTCCTTATCAAGCACATCACTCCATTTCATACTGAGAATATCGCTTATGCGAAAGGCTGTATAAAGCCCCATGGAAATAAGCAGATTATTCCTCAGATTAAGATTTTGTTTTTTCAAATAATAATTCAAAAGCCTGTTTACGTCCCTCTTGTCTTTAATAGGATCCGTCATTCTCATTGTATTTCCCTCCTGTGTCAATTAAACTCATTGTATTATTGTGTTGCATAGGCTCCGCTGATTTTTGGCATAAAACTCATAAAAATTTGATTTGACACTTTTTACTGCCTGCTGTATAATAATATTTGTGAGAATAATGATTTAAAAAGATTTTGTTTGAATTTCTCATTAAAAACCTTTTATGTATAAAACAACGCTTATGCAACACAATAATACAATAAGTTGTGTGACACATACTGTCAAGCTTCAGAATGATAAGATTATGATATATAAAAGGGAAAAGGGTGAAAATTCAGCATTTTATGAATTTAAAGGTAAAAAATAAATCCCCGAAATTGAGTTTTCGGGGATTTTGCACTGTAAAAATATGTATTTTACAGGCTTGAAGATTTTGATGTTTTTAAGGTAGAATACGGAGATAAAACCTGATTCGGAGATTTTCAGGCTGCCGATGTTTCTGCGGAAAATTTGTCAGATGCTCTGAGAACCTTTTTTATAATTTCATCTCCGTCTGCTCTTGTAACATAGAAGTCGCCGTTTGCATCAGCCTTTGGGTCGTAGCCACCCGATTCTGCCATAGCATAAGCGAGAGCCGCATCATTGCTTGTAACAATACCGTCATTATCAACATCGCCCAATCCATCATATGTGGCTGCATTCTCGTTATAATAGCCCTTGGCTGCATCATAATAAACAGCTTCACCGCTGAATACGGGGTAAGCATCTTGCCCGATAGTCTGATAATAAAATACCTTTTCATCACCTGTGCCGGCGTTGAGAAGATAGCATACTTCGCCGTTTCTGAAGCTAATTACACCCTTTTTAACTATCATATCGGAATAGCTGTCTGTACTTACAGAATCTTCGGAAAAATAGCAGTTCTGAACATTCACGACACCTCCGAACGGAAACGGTCTGTTACCCACTATTGCTCTTGTTGAAGCTGAGCCGTTTACCGAGCCTATATTATAGCAGTTTGTAATAGATGCGTCCTGAAGAGCATTTACTTGTCCTGCGATTCCCCCGTTAAAAGAGGAAGTGGCGCTTTTGCTTTCGATATCACCGGTATTATAGCAGAAGCCTATAATGGCAGAAGCGCCGATCTGACCTGTTATGCCGCCGATTCCATTAATATTACCGCTGATTTTTCCTTTGTTGCAGGACATGGAAATTCCCTGTGTATTACCGTTTATATTATATGTTGACTGAATGTAAGAGCCGCATATGCCGCCTGCCTTTGACTGAACGACAGATGTTTCCTTTCCGATAATATTTCCGTCATTCTCACAGCCTATGACACTGGCGTAAGCTAATTCGCCGAAAATACCGCCCATATCTGAAAGACCTGTTACATCGCCGTAATTATAACAGCCGACTGAATACACAGAATGTGCATAGCCTGCAATACCGCCTACGTTACGCTCGCCGGATACACTTCCGTCATTTACGAGAGATATAAGGGTGGTGAAATCCTTTGAATTGCTTGATTCTTTATCAATATATCCGCATATGCCGCCGACATATTCTTCACCTTCAACCTTGCCGGTAACGCTGCAGGAGGTGACTGTGGAATATTTGGCACGTCCGGCAATACTTCCCACATAGTTGCTGCCTTTGATGTACGAGCTTGCTATGGTAAGGTTCTTTACTTCGGCTTTGTCCATATATCCGAAAAGTCCCTGATAATAGCCGCCGTTTGTATAAAGCCCCTTAATTATATGCTTGTTTCCGTCAAAGGTGCCTATGTATGGACTTGATAAGCTTCCCATAGGCGTCCATGCTTTTGCGGCAGACAGATTATTCATGGCTTCGGAATTGTTGATCGTGATATCTGCTGTCAGCTTGGCATTAATGTTTGTTTTGCCGGTGTTTACCTGATTTGCAAACCAATATAACTGATCGGCATTTTCAATCTGATATGCGCCGTCTGCAAGCTGAGGTGTGCTCTCATCTGCAAAAACGGCGTTTATGCTCATAACTGTAATAAATGAAGTCATAAGCAGTCCCAAAAAACATTTTAATTTCATATTATTTCCTCCATTAGGCACTCAGGAATAAGACAAGGCTGAGAAAACCTCGTCCTTTTCCGTTTGTTCTATACAAAGATATCTTTTTGTTATTTCAAAGGAAGAATGGTTGTATATTTTCATAAGCATTACCTGAGAAGTTCCTTTTAAATAAAGGTGATAACCTACGGTTTTTCTCAGCGAATGACAACTGATATTGCCTTTTATACCAAGGTCGTTCACTGCTGTTTTAACTATTCTGTATGCCTGAGAACGGTCAAGGCTTTCTGATTTATTCCTGCCACAAAATATAAAGCCTGTTTTATTCTCTGTTTCAGAAGCAAACATCATAATTGCCGTTTCAAGTATGCTGTTTACGTAAATAGTGTTCATTTTATGGGTTTTCTTCTCCTTTATGACAATTCTTTCTACAACCATTCCGTCCTTTTTCAGTACATCACCCCATTTCATACTGAGAATGTCGCTTATCCTCAGTGCCGTAAAGACTCCCGTAACAATAAGCAGATAATTTCTCAGATTTTTGTTATCCTCCTGCAAATAATAATTTATGAGAGCATTTACATCGTCTTTGTTTTTGATGGGTTCTGTTGTTTTCATTTAATTCTCCTCCTTTGATATTTACACCATAATATATTATTGTGTTGTATTCTCTTTCTGTTTTTTTTCTGCAATTGTCATAATTTTTTATGTTGACATTTTTTGCAGGGAATATTATAATTAAAAACGGAAATAGTAATTTATGTGATTTTCGTTTAAATTATGGGGAATTCTTCTTTATTGGAATAAAATATAATGCAACACAATAATATAATATGTTGAATGATGCAGATTGGCAGTGATTGTAAGTTGTATATAACTGTGACATAAAAAAAGCCCGGAAATTGTACTGACCCCCAAAAGTTGGACCAAAATCTAACGACAAGGGGGTCAGTTTTTAATGGCTAAATATAGTTACGAA
>CANQXR010000043.1 GCA_947627855.1 uncultured Clostridia bacterium | reverse complement strand
GGGTAAGCAGAACAAATCCGAGCCCATATGGGCTCGGATTTGTTCTGCTTACCCTCACCCCCATCGCACCCCCACGCCGTGGCGCCGCCGACAAATAAGCCGCCTGCGGCGGCTTATTTGTCGGCGGCGCCACGGAACCTGCTTTTATTTTGCTTTTTTATGTCTTTGCCGTCTGAACTGAGTAAATGCTTCTGTAAGAATAAGACCTATTGCTATGGAGCCTGCACACAGCACTGTCTGGAAAAGATTGTTCATAGCTTTAAGGGAGTTTCCGTCAAGAAAGCTAAGCATGGTTCTGTACAGACCTATTCCGGGGACGAGGGGCATAACTGCGGGCATTTCATATGCCGTGACGGGATTTTTCTGAATTATGGCGAAAAATTCAGCCATAAATGCTATAATTACGCCTCCTGCTGCGCAGGCAAGAATATCGGAACCGCCAAGCGCTGAAGAGATTATATAATAAGATATATATCCACAGGCTCCCGTAAGCGCCGCAAAGGGCAGAACCTTTGGAGGCACATAAAATATTATGCCAAAAGCTATTGTAGATAAGAATGCTATTACAAAATTAAAAATGATTTGCATTATATTAAACCTCCCAAGAGCATATATGCTTCAAGAACAAGACCTACTCCCACAGCAAGGCTGCCGCCTACAAGAAGTCCCTCGGCAAGACGTGAGGTTCCCGATGATATGTTGCCTGCGAGATAATCACGAAGAGATGAAAGTATTGTTATTCCGGGGAAAAAGGGCTTCATTCCTCCTACTATAATGGGTTCAAAAAAGCATTTTTCCGAAAGCTCGCTTGCGCTTATGGCTATTGCGCCTGTTATTATTCCCGCAAGAAAGCTTTTCAAAAAGATTTTGGCAGGCAGATTTTTTATTATAAGTCCGGCAAGCCCCGATAAAAGTCCGCAGGAAAAGGCTGCTATAAAGTCGAAAGCTGTTGCGCCTGCAAGAAGTGAAAAGCCGCCGCTAACAAATCCGCACATTATAAAATACAGCCACGCAGGATAAGGCTTGTTATCGGGAATGGCTTTGAGATATTCCATAATCTGAGTATATGACCGTGTGTCATTTGCAAAATTTCTTGAAAAGTCATTTATCTTGCAAATAGTATTCACATTTGTCGAGCGGTCATTTATTTTCCTGATTTTTGTTTCTTCGTCCTTGGAGTTTGACGTAAGTATAACAACAGTTGGCAGAACAAACGCCTCGGCAAATTCAAGCCCCTTTTCGCTGCATATGTACCGGCAGGTGTCCTCTACCCTGTATGTTTCGGCAGAGCTTTTCAGAAGCTGCTCTCCTGCTCTCGCCGATATGTTAAGAATTTCGTGCTGAGTAAATTTTTCCATTTGTATTCTCCGTAAATTCAGTTTATTTATATTAATCATAAAATAACGGCTCTGTTATGTCAAGAAAAAAATCGGCATTTTATCAGCCGGAATTTTTAAACATACAAAAAAATATGCACCCAAATATCCGTAAAAAATATAATGGATATGGGAGGTGCGACATGAATAATCTTGTATTAATGGCATTTGCGGCGACATTGGGAACATGGTTTGTGACTACACTCGGAGCGGCTACGGTTATTTTTTTCAAATCGCCGGCTCCGAAATCTCTTAATCTTATGCTTGGCTTTGCTTCGGGGGTGATGATTGCGGCAAGCTTCTGGTCGCTGCTTCAGCCTGCTGTGGAACGTGCTGAGGCTTCGGCAGGTCTGCCGGCATATTTTGTGACGACAGTCGGTTTTCTTCTTGGCGCAATTTTTATGTGGGCTTCTGACAAGGCTGTAAACTTTGCCAGCGGAAGGGCGAACAATTCTCAGGCAAGACCCAACGAAAAGCTGAATCAGATAATTATGCTTATTCTTTCAATTACGCTCCACAACATACCGGAAGGCTTGGCGGTGGGAGTTGCTTTCGGGGCTTTGCAGAACGGAGAAATAACCCCCGAAAAGCTTATGGGCGCCGTTACAATAGCGGTGGGCATAGGCTTGCAGAATTTTCCGGAGGGAGCTGCTGTTTCGCTGCCTTTAAGACGGGCAGGATATTCCAGAAAAAGATGTTTTCTTCTGGGGCAGGCATCGGGTATGGTGGAGCCGGCGGCAGGCGTGGTCGGCGCAATGTTGGTCGTTTATATGGAGGCTGTTCTGCCATATGCCCTTTCTTTTGCGGCAGGAGCAATGATTTTGGTTGCTGTTCACGAATTGATACCCGAATGTCAGAGAAATCAGAATACAGAGCCTTATTCCGCCACAATGGGTATAGTTTCGGGCTTTGCGCTTATGATGCTTATGGATGTTATGCTTGGGTAAAATACGGAAGATTTTTCATAGCCAATACAATATAAAACCTCTCAGAGCGGATAGGCTTTTATACCCGTCTGCTCCGAGGTTTTAGGGCTTTTTATACCCGGTATTATTAAAATATTTATTTCCTTATGAAATTATGATTCCCTTTATCCCTATGTAAATATGAATAACCGGATATTGCTGCTGCAGTCGGGTTTTTGAATTATGAGTTGAAATCAGAGCTTTTGTCTGATATAATGTGATGGAAGAATAAAAGAGATATGAGGAGGTCAAGTATGGGTTTTTTATTTGTAGCCTTGGGCGGAGCGCTTGGCGCAGCGGCAAGATATGCAATAAGTCTTATACCTGTCAGGTCGGGCTTTCCGTTTCCGACGCTGATAACAAACATAACAGGAGCAATGCTCATAGGTTTTATAGTCGGCATAGCAGGTGAGAACAGCAAAATATCCCCCAACACCGTTTTATTCTGGAAAACAGGTGTATGCGGAGGATTTACAACTTTTTCAACATTTTCGCTGGAGGCGTTTACTCTGTTTGAAGGCAAGTCATATATATCGGGAACAATTTACATAATTCTGAGTGTTGTTTTCTGTCTGACAGGCATTTTTTGCGGAAGAAAGCTTGCGGCGATAATCAGATGAAAGCCGGTTTATAATGCCTATGTTTATGGGGTGAATCATTACATAGAGCAGTCGGGACCGCCGTACTGAGAAATGATTATTTTGGCAAGAGCGGGATCTTTTCTTTTAATTTTTATAGGGAATTCAAGCTTTTTTTCATATATCCACATATTTTTTACTCCTTTATTTATAATATAGAAAACAAGTCTGATGTTCCGGCGCAGGGCTTATCCGTTATGGCAGACTGAATGATTGATATTGTTTACGTCAAAATTAAAGCAATAGTCCTGCGGCCATGGTTCATTTATCCAACCGAAATATTTTTTATCGGAAGGGGATCTGAAGGAGTAGAGTGGGCTTACATTTTCTTCATAGATATATCTTAAATTGTCGGCTTCCGCAATTACGGCATTATATTTTTCTATGGCGTCCCCGTCATCGGGGTGTGTGTTTAAATACAGCGCCAGATCTGTTGTTAAAAAATCAAGAATCGTAAGACGTTCCAAAAGACTGTCTTTATTCATTTAAATAGTGCCTCCTTTAAAAAATTGACTTATTTCCGAAGCCTTATTTGCCGCACATACAGTTGTCGTGCTTTCTGTCTGCTTTACAGTCGGTTTTAAGGGGCGCCGCCTGACCGAACGGCATTTTATAGGGCTTGTTAAGCTCAGGGAATACTGTTCCGTTTATGAGAGCTTCACAGGGCGAATAAAGGCTGCATATAGTCTGCATAGGTATATAAGCAACAGCCAGTGATACGGGTCTTATTACATCGGCAAAGCCCTTGCAGACGGGCTTATCACGACATATATCAAAATCGCATTTATACATATTGACCTCCCACTGCACATTAATGCACTTCATAGATCCGGGTATGCGCCGTATGGCGGTCGTGTTCCGGACGACCTGTTGTATGCCCGGATCTTTATTTTGTTTCCTATGAATAAAAGTACATCAAGGCGAATATAATTTATATTTTATATTATTCCGCAGTATGAAATATGTTACCCGTCAATGTATAAATCCTTTGAGCCTTACAAATACAAGGCTGCATATTATGCCTGTAAAATATCCGCAAATTGTTCCGCCGAGAATAAGTACGGGGGCATACCACAAAACAGCGGTATTTTCAGTTATCAGAACTGCCGCCCCAAGCTGTCCCATATTATGGAATATTCCCCCCACAGCGCTTGTAAACATCATTTTATCTTCCTTAAAGAATATTTTGAATATATTCATGGCTATAAGGCACATAATTCCCCCTGCAAGACTATACCAGAACGATATTATCTGTCCCGCAAAAACAGCCGCAAGGAGGATTCTCAGAATAAGCACCGCTGTGGCGTCTTTGCCCGAATAAGCGTACAGCGTAAACAATGTGATTATATTGGCAAGTCCTATTTTTATTCCCGGTATGGGGACAATGGGAGGTATAAGACTTTCAAGTGTGAATATTATAAGCGCCGCCGCCGTAAGTAAGGCAAGTACGGCAGTATGCCTTGTATTGTTTTTTTTCAACTCCATCACCTTACCCTAAAGATATATCGGCACCGCTGTCGCCGCCCTTTATTTCTATTACCAATTTGTTTGGAAGGCACACTATGGGAACAAGTCCGTCTGAAATATACCCCTGCTCCACGCATATTTTATCGGGACAGCTTGCGGAGGAAACCCTTATTCTGCCTTTTTCCACCTTTATTACATTAAATCTGTTTTCATCGCCTACTGTGAACTCATAGCCCTCGTCCACATCGCCCAGTCTGATTTTTTCCACAAGAACGCCGTCACTGTAAATCAGCGCAGTTGCTTCATCGTGCTTATAATTGTATATAACAAGTGACACGCAGACCATAATAATAATCAGAATTATCAGAACAATATGTAATGTGATTCTTTTCATAACATCAGCCTTTCTTTACAGAAATTTTATCAACATAAACAGGCTGTGTCAATATTTATTTTGCATTGACTAAAGCCCACAACTGAGTTATTATATATTCTGTAAGCTGCAATATTTAATATAGGAGTGATGAACGTGTCTAATTGTGACAGCTGTCCCTCAAAGGGCAAATGCGGAAAAAACGAAGCGGAGTGCGGAGTGAGTCAGATTCCGGAAAACAGGATAAAATATGTAATAGGCGTTATGAGCGGCAAGGGCGGCGTAGGCAAGTCCACAGTCGCATCAATGCTTGCGAATGAGCTTGCTGAGAGAGGATATAAGGTCGGTCTGCTCGATGCGGATATTACAGGACCCAGCACGGTAAGGCTTATGGGGCTTATGGGAGAAAGGGCTTACAGTGACGGAAAACATTTTCTTCCCGTTGAAACGAAAAACGGCGTTAAGGTGGTAAGTCTTAACCTTATGCTTGAAAACGAAAGCAGCCCTGTAATCTGGAGAGGTACTCTTATGTCAAACTGCGTCATACAGTTCTGGAATGAGGTTTTATGGGGAGAGCTTGACTATCTCATACTCGATATGCCTCCCGGCACAGGTGATATAACTCTTACTGTTATGCAGAAAATACCTCTTTCGGGGATAGTTATGGTAAGTACGCCGCAGGATATGGTTTCGATGATAGTTTCAAAGGCTATAAATATGGCTGAAATGATGAAGATAAGGGTTCTCGGAATAGTTGAAAATATGAGCTGCTTTATCTGCCCTCACTGCGGCGAAAAAATAAGAATGTTTGGCGAAAGCGCCTCCTCTCTTTCCGAAAGGGCTGGGCTTAAGCTTTTGGGCGAGCTTCCCACAAACCCCTCTGTTTCCTCGATTTCCGAAAAGGGGCTTGGTGCGGTTGACGAAATAATAAAACGGGATTTTTCGGAAATAACCGACAACATAATCTCCGGACTTGAGTAAAGTATAAAAAAGCTGTTTGAAACAAACATAATTTCCGCCTCCCATTAATATATTTATTTCAAATATATTTAATGGGAGGTATTTATTTTGGAACCTATCAAAGAAAGAATAAGCATAGACAGATATCCCGAAGAGCAAAAGGCTCAGGCGCTTATGGAGGGCGATATTGTAATTTCAGATGTAAAGCCCGATATGAGCGAAATAATAAAATACGGTGTGCGTGGATTCATAACCGACAGCGACTGCAGCGGCGACAAAATCAGCTTCAAGGGCAAAATCAAGGTATCGGTTATATACAGACCCAAAGGAGAGGGGCAGAAAACCGAATATATGCGGACGGAGCTTGCCGTCAATGATTATGTTTCCGTCGAGGGCTGCGAAAAGGACAACATACTGTTCAAGGGTATGAATATCACCGATTCGATGATATCCGTTGTAAACGACAGAAAGCTCAAATACAGAATAAGCATCGATCTGTGTTATGTGAACCTTGAAAGCGAAAATACAGATATGGTTAAGGACGTTAAGGATATACCCTCCGATCAGATTATAAGGGACGAATTTGTTATGTCGAAAAACGTATGCTCCGGCACGGAGGGCTTCCGTCTGACGGAGGAATTCAATGTGCCTGCTGACAGGGAGGAAATAGACGAGATCTGCGATGTGGAATTATGGGTGCAGTCGCCGGAGATAAAGCTTTCCGGAAGCAGACTGGCGTTAAGCGGCGATCTGGCGCTCCGCATATTGTATAAACCCATAGACACTGAGGAGCTTAACATAATTGAGAACGAAATACCCATAAACGGAAGCTTTGAAGTGCAGAACAGCGACAAGAATGCCGTATGTGATATGAGAATAAATATTCTTGACGACAACATAACCATAAAGGAAAACGACGACGGAGAAGCGAGGACAATAGAGTGCGAGGTCGATATGCAGGCTGTTTACAGAATTCTTTCCGCAATAAACAATACATACACAGACGATCTCTATGCCACCGACAAAGAGACCCTTCTTGAAAGAGAGGAGGTTGTATATCCCTTGGTTATCTGCCGAAACAAAAATCAGTTTCCCGTTAAGGAAACAGTGGAGCTTGACGCAGGAGAGCCTTCTATACTCAAGGTTTTGGGGATATACTGTACGCCCATATGTGACAATGTGGAAAAATATGAGGACAAGGCAGTGCTTGAGGGGGTAGTGGATACAAAGATACTCTATATAGCAAAGGACGATGACAAGCCCGTATGCTGTCACGAAACAATGCTGCCTTACCGTCAGACAGTGGAGCTTAAGGGGCTTGATCCGTCGGCAGGTCAGATTGTGGACATAGATATGGATATAGAGCATATAAGCTGGTCTACACTTGACAGCAATGAAATTGAAATAAAGCCTATAATCTGCGTAAATGCAATGGTCACCTGCATAAACAATGTCAGTCTTATATCGGGCATAGAATTCAGGGAGCTGCCCGAAAACTATGGCGACAATTTCTCCTCTATGACGCTGTATGTGGTTAAAAAGGGAGATACCCTCTGGAAGATAGCGAAAAAGTATAATTCCAGTGTATGTGCAATAGCCGAAATAAACGGAATTGAAAATCCCGACATTATATATCCCGGCGACAAACTGCTTATAGTCAAATAAGCAGACAGAACAATATAGCCAAAAACTATGGCAAGCTATGTTTTTTTAATATTTTACATATTCGGCTCCTGCTGATATACTTTATGAAAATACAGAAGAAAGGAATAATTATTATGAAAACATCCATAGTTGGCTATCCGAGAGTGGGTCGCAAAAGGGAACTGAAATTTATATCGGAGAAGTATTTCAGAAACGCTGTTACGGCGGAGGAGCTTGAAAAAACCGCTGTGGGGCTGCGTAAGGAAAATCTCCTTGTTCAGAGGGAAAACGGCATTGACTTTATACCCTCGAATGATTTTTCGTTTTACGACAATGTTCTCGATACGGCTGTTCTGTTCGGCATTGTGCCAAAAAGATATAAGAGCCTTGGACTTTCTCCCCTTGACACTTATTTTGCCATGGCTCATGGCTATCAGGGCGAAAGGGGAGATGTAAAGGCTCTCGCAATGAAAAAATGGTTCAATACAAACTATCACTATATTGTGCCGGAAGCAGAGGACGATATGGTGTTCCGACTTGAGGGGGATAAGCCCTTCGTGGAATACAGGGAGGCGAAGGAGCTTGGCATAGATACCGTACCCTGTGTTACAGGTCCTTTTACGCTGCTTAAGCTTATCAGATATACGGGCAGCAAGAGGGCGGAGGATTTTGCTGCGGACTGCATAGGCGCCTATACGGAGCTTATAGACAGATTTGACGCAGCAGGGGCAAAATGGCTTCGTTTTGACGAGCCGTATGTTGTGTTTGACCTTACGGAGGAGGATATTGCCCTTTTTAAAGCCATATACGGCGGAATACTTAAGTCAAAGGGCGAAATAAAGATTCTTATACAGACATATTTCGGAGATGTAAGGGATTGTTATGATGTAATAACAGACCTTGACTTTGACGGTATAGGGCTTGACTTCGTGGAGGGCAAAAGAACGCTTTCACTGATAAAGTCAAAGGGCTTTCCCAAAAACAAGGTATTGTTTGCGGGGCTTATAAACGGCAGAAATATATGGCGCAGCAATTATTCGGAGATAATTGGGACAATAGATGAAATAAAGGCTCTGTGCGGCGAGGTGGTTCTGAATACATCCTGTTCACTGCTTCACGTTCCCTATACCCTCAAAAACGAAACGAAGCTTGGGGAAGAATATACAAAATATTTTGCCTTTGCCGAGGAAAAGCTTGGGGAGCTTGGGGAAATAAAGAATATAACCTCTTCTGCCGCAGAAACAGAGGAGCTTAGGGCAAACAAGGCACTTTTTGATTCTGACAGGAATGCTTCGGACGAAAAGGTCAGAGAGAGGGTCAGGGGAATTTCCCACAGTGATTTCATAAGACTTCCGGAGTTTGAGGAAAGGGAGAAGATACAGAAGAAAAGATTTGACCTGCCCCTTTTCCCGACCACAACAATAGGCTCTTTCCCACAGACGGCTGACGTAAAGGCAAATCGTTCCGCCTTCAGAAAGGGGAGCATAACCGAAGAGGAGTACAATGAATTCAACAGAGGCAAAATCGCAGAATGTATAAGACTTCAGGAGGAAATAGGTCTTGACGTACTTGTTCACGGAGAGTACGAAAGAAACGATATGGTTGAATATTTCGGCGAAAATCTGAACGGCTTCCTGTTTACCGAAAATGCATGGGTGCAGTCCTACGGAACACGCTGTGTCAAGCCGCCGATCGTGTGGGGCGATGTTTCAAGGGCAAAGCCTATAACAACGGAGTGGTCGGTTTTCGCACAGAGCCTTACGGACAAGCCCCTGAAGGGTATGCTTACAGGCCCTGTGACAATACTTAACTGGTCATTCCCCCGTGAGGATATAAGCCTTAAGGAGTGCGCATATCAGATTGCCCTTGCCATACGTGACGAGGTTCTCGACCTTGAGGCAAAGGGAATTGAAATAATACAGATAGATGAAGCGGCGCTGAGGGAAAAGCTGCCGTTAAGGCGCTCCGATTGGGATAGTGAATATCTTGATTGGGCTATTCCGGCATTCAGACTTGTACACAGCGGCGTAAAGGCACAGACTCAGATACATACCCATATGTGTTACAGCGAATTCACCGATATAATATCCGCCATAGACAATATGGACGCAGATGTTATTACCTTTGAGGCCTCCCGCTCCGATTTGCAGATATTGGACGCCCTTAAGGAAAACAACTTCCGCACCGAGGTCGGACCGGGCGTTTATGACATACATTCCCCAAGAATACCATCGGTTGATGAAATAAAGTCGGCTCTTTCGGAAATGCTTGAAAAGCTGCCGGCGGAAAAGCTATGGGTGAATCCCGACTGCGGACTGAAAACAAGAGGAACAGAGGAAACCATACCCAGTCTTGAAAATCTCGTTAAGGCTGCTGAACAGCTCAGAAAGGAATACAGATAAGCAAATCTGAATAAGCCTCCCTGTCGGAAAATCCCCGCCGATTTTTCACAAGGGAGGTTTTTATATAAGAATTTATAACAAGTATTCAAAAAAACCATTGCAATATTTGGCTAAGTGGTTTACAATATAAAAAACTGTTTGGAAATGTGGAGAACGATATGCTTTTTAATTCGGCTGATTTTATTGTATTCTTTATAATTGTGCTTCTGCTCTACTACATTCTGCCCCATAGGGTCAGATGGGTCATGCTGCTTGGGGCAAGCCTTATTTTTTATATGGCATGGGAGCCGGCTCTTGTGGTTCTTATACTTTTCTCCTCCTTTTCAAATTATGCCTTTTCCCTTGCCATTTACGGCAGTAAGGACAGGCTTATAAGGAAAAGACTGCTTATATTCAGTATGCTTATAAACTTTGGCTTGTTGTTTATATTCAAATATCTTGTATTTATAAACAACAGCTTTATGTGGCTGTTTGATTTTGCGGGGCTTAAATATCCCATAAACGAGTTTGACATCATATTGCCCATGGGTATTTCCTTCTATACCTTTCAGGCGGCAGGCTATACCTTTGACGTATACAGGGGGGATATAAAGCCCCAAAGGAATTATCTGAAATTTACGCTTTTCATAACCTTTTTCCCACAGCTTGTGGCAGGCCCCATCGAGAGAGCCGGAAACCTTATGGGACGTATTTTCAGATATCACCCATTCAAGTGGGATAACATCGTTCTGGGAGCAAAAATAATGCTTATAGGCTATTTCAAAAAGGTGGTGATAGCCGACAGGGTATGCACCGTTGTAAATACTGTGTTTGAAAACCCCACAAGGTTTGGCGGTATATCATTCATAGTCAGCGCAATACTCTTTTCAATACAGATATTCTGTGATTTTTCGGGCTATTCGGATATAGCCATAGGGAGCGCAAGAATGTTGGGAATAAAGCTTATGACAAACTTCGACCGCCCGTATTTTTCACGTTCAATAAAGGAATTCTGGCGGAGATGGCACATATCCCTTTCCACATGGTTCAAGGATTATCTGTATATTCCCCTCGGAGGCAGCAGAGTAAGCGAGGGGCGATGGATATTCAATATTATGACCACCTTTACAGTCAGCGGACTGTGGCACGGGGCAAATATGACCTTTGTTATATGGGGCGCTCTCCACGGTGCATTTCAGGTGATAGGCAGATTCAAAAGAAAGCTTATATCTGAGCATAACGGGGTTATATCCAAGTTTTTCGGTATTGTCATAACCTACGCCCTTGTGGTTTTCGCATGGATATTTTTCAGAGCGAATACAGTGGGAGATGCGTTTTATATAGTTTCTCATTTAGGCAGCGATATTATGCGCATAACGGATATAGCGTATGTTTACGAAACAGTACTCAGCTGGGGACTTGGGCTGTTTCCCTTTGCTGTCGTACTTGCGGCAATAGCCGTACTTTTTGTGACGGAGCTTGTAAGCAGCAAGGAAAATATAGTGAAAATTCTCGACCGCAAGCCTTTTATACTGAGATTTGCATTCTATGCTATGCTGGCGGTATTCTTGATAGGCGCAGGGAGGTATGACAATGGTTCGGCATTTATATATTTTCAATTTTAGGGAAATGGCTGTCACGATTCTGAAGCTTGCAGCCTTTCTGAGTGTGGTAGCTGCTGTGGCGGCATATCTGGGCGGCAAATATAAGGCGGCTTCTACTGAAAATATTATAAATAAATTCAATGAGCAGAGGTTTGGCGATTTCTATAAAAAGGAAAAAAACAGCTGTGACCTTGTGTTTGTGGGCAGCTCTCACTCCTACTGCACATTTGACCCTGCTTTTTATGATAAGGAAGCGGGAACAGACAGCTTTCAGATGGGAATGCCCTTACAGCTTCCTGCATCAACCTACTATGAGCTGAGAGAAATATTCGCTTATCAGAAGCCAAAGACAGTTGTTATGGAGGTGTTCTGGGGAGTTCTGGGAACGGATTTTGAGCTTAATCAGGCAACACAGCTTTTTCAGGTAATGAAAAATGAGGAGCTTAAGAATGAGTATATAAGGGAGGTTTTTCCCTTTTCGGAAAAGGTGAAATATTCCAACGATGTGCTTAAATATCAGGGGGACTATTTCGCTTATAAAAGCAAGGAATATGACGATAAAATAAGAAACTTTATAAAGGTTTACAGAAGTCCGGAGCTTAAGCAGGAGGGCGTTGAGGAATACGGCACAAAGGGCTTTATATACTGCGATTACAATATGCTTGAGGACGAATATGACCTTACAAATCAGTTTAAGGAGCTTGACGGCAAGGACTATAAGCTTTCCGACGAGCAGGTAAAATATATGGAAAAAATAGTAGACCTGTGTGAGGAGGAGGGAGCGCAGCTTATTTTCGTTACTGCGCCGGTTGCCCCCGTGTCCTTGAATTATATCAGAAATTATGATATTATAAACAAGCGTATTGCAGACTTTGCGGAAAGGCACAATATTCCTTATTTTGACTATAATATAATTAATTCAAAGGAAAATCTTGTGACAAATGCAAATTTCAGAGATGACGCCCATCTGAATTACAGCGGCGCGCAGATTATAAACAGACATTTTCTCGGTCTGCTTGAAAAAGAGGGTATAAGTTTAAAATGAGTATAACAATGGAAAGCCGAAGCCCGAAGGAAACGGAGCTTATAGGTGAGGAAATAGGCAAAAACGCCAAAGCGGGTGATATATACTGCATAAACGGCGGACTCGGAGTGGGCAAAACCTATCTTTCAAAGGGCATAGCCAAGGGGCTTGGCGTTAAGGACGTTATTACAAGCCCTACGTTTACCATAGTGAACGAATATGAAGGACGCCTGCCTCTCTATCATTTTGATGTATACAGGCTTGAAGGAGAGGACGATTTATATGCAATAGGCGCCGATGAATATTTTTTTTCGGGCGGTGTATGTATAATAGAATGGGCGGAGCTTGTAAGGGACGCCATACCGAAGGGCGCTGTCGGTATAGAGATTTTCAGGGATATGAAAAAGGGAGAGAATTACAGGAGGATAGAGATAAATGAATGTTCTGGCAATTGATTCAAGCGGACTTGCGGCAAGCGCAGCCCTTGTAAGCGATGATAAGGTTTTGGGTGAATTCTTTCTTAACTGTAAGATGACCCATTCCGTGACGCTTATGCCTATGGTTGAGAATATGCTTGAAATGATTGATTTTGATAAGGATAATATAGATGTTCTGGCAATTACAAGCGGACCCGGCTCATTTACGGGGCTGCGTATAGGTATGGCGTGCATAAAGGGACTTGCCAAAGCCCTTGGAAAGCCTGTTGCGCCTGTGCCGACACTTGATGTCGTTGCATTTAACGGAATCCTTTCCGATAAGCTTATTGTGCCTGTAATGGACGCAAGACGGGACAGGGTTTATTACAGCATATATACCTCTGACGGAAAATCCCTTGAAAGGCTGTGCGATTACGGCTGTGAACCAATAGAGGAGGTAGTTGGACAGGTCAGAAAAATTTCGGGAGAGGCTGTTTTTTTCGGCGATGGAGCAGAGGTCTATCGTAAGGAAATAGAAAATGCGGGCTTTGAAATTTCCCCCATATCCTCAAGACTTCAGAGAGCCTCCGGCGCAGGTCTTATGGCAATGGAAATGGCAAAAGAGGGTAGACTTGTGAGCGGCAGCGAGGCGGAGCTTATTTATCTGAGAAAACCACAGGCCGAAAGGGAACGGGAGGAAAGACTTGAAAGCCTTAAATTCCGTGAAATGACAAGGGACGATATAGAAGCTATGGCGGCGATAGAAAAAAAGTGTTTCACTACGCCATGGAGCGCAAAGATGATAGAGGACGACTACAACAACGGGCTTACATATTATGTAATATGTGAGCTTGACGGTGAGATTATCGGTTATGGCGGTATGTGGCACGTTATAAACGAGGGGCATATAACAAATATAGCCATAATCCCCGGACGTCAGGGCAGGGGCTTTGGCGGCAGACTTATGGAAGAAATGATAAAGCTTGCCGAAGATAAGGAAATGATTGAACTTACTCTTGAAGTCAGGGAGTCAAATGAAAGAGCGATAAGGCTGTATGAGAAATACGGCTTCAAAAAAGAGGGAGTACGTCGTAAATATTACGAGGATACTCATGAGGACGCTCTTATTATGTGGAAAAAATTGTGATTTGTGAGGTGAAAACCTATGATCAGAAAATTAAAATATGAGGAGCTTTTATACGGCGCAGAGCTGACGGAGCCCGAAAACAGCACAAGCAATTTTGCGATAGGGCAGGAAAGGGCGGTTGAAGCCATAAGATTCGGACTGGGAATAGACAAAAGCGGCTATAATATATTGGTCGTGGGAAGTCCCGGCAGCGGCAGGACATATTTTGCCGAAAAGATAGCCGGAGAGGTCGGAAGTAAAATGCAGACCCCCGATGATCTGTGTTATGTATATAATTTCAAAAACCCCAAAGAGCCTCAGCTTCTGAATTTTCCCGCAGGTCAGGGCAGCGTGTTCAGAAACGAGATTTCAGAGCTTATCCATACCCTGAGCGTGGAGCTTCCGAAGGCATACAATACGGATCAGTATGAAAGCGAAAAAGAGGTTTTGCTCAAGGAGATTCAGACAAAAAGAGATGAAGCCGTAAAAAGCATAAGCGACAGGGCGAGGGAGCAGGGCTTTTCCGTAAAAAATGACGGCGGCGGGCTTACGTTCAAGCCGATAGTTGACGGAAGAATACTTACCGATGAAGAATATGAGGGACTGACAGGCGAGGAAAGGGAAAGCTTCAACAAAAAAAGCGAGCTTATAATGGAGTCGGCGGACGAGTATATAAAGAATGTGAGAGAAGCCGAAAACACTATAAGAAAGGAAATATACGAAATCGACTATAATGTGGGGCTTTTTACGATAGGACGCTATTTTTCGCCATTGCAGGAAAAATATTGCGACAATGCAAAGGCGTCTGAATATATTATGTGTCTGAAGGAAGATATTCTTGCAAATCTGGATATTTTTACGGAAACCGAAAATGACGAATCCGAGGATTTTATGTCAACTATTATGCCGTGGGCATATAAGAAGAATAACGGCGAGGCTTTGAGAAAATATGAAGTCAATCTCTTCACAGACAATAAAGACGTCTGCGGCGTGCCGGTTATATGCAGTTATAGCCCGACATATTCGGGACTTGTAGGCGAGATAGAATTTGACAATGAATTCGGAAATTACACAACGGATTTCACGAAGATAATGCCGGGGCTTTTTCATAAGGCAAACGGAGGTATTCTTATACTTCAGCTTTATGATGTAATATCATCGCCCTTTGTGTGGGATACGCTTAAAAAGGTACTTAAAACAGGTGAAATTGAAATTGAGCCTATAAAGGATCTGCAGTTTTCGGGTATATCCATAACAACTCTCAAGCCTGAGCCTGTGAAATTCAAGGGAAAGATAGTGCTTGTCTGCTCCGACTATTATTATGATATAATAAGGGAGTATGACGATGATACGGATAAGCTTTTCAAAATAACGGCATTTTTCGACTATGAAATGAAAAGCAGTGATGAAAATATAGGCAGACTGTTAAGCTATATAAAAGAATTTCCCGAAAGGAACAACACGAGGGAATTCACATCGGCGGCTGCGGCGGAGCTTATTAAGTTTTCAAAAAGAACGGCGGGGCGCAGGGATAGGCTTACGGGAGTTTTTTCCAAGCTCAATGATGTTCTTACGGAAGCCAACGGCTGGGCGGAGCTTGACGGGGCTGAGCGTGTGGATATAGGACATATAAGGAAGGCTATTGATAAGGCGCATGAAAGAACGGCTTTTTATGAGAACAAGCTTGATGAAATGTATAAGGAAGGGGATATGCTTATAGACACCGAAGGTGAAAAGGTGGGACAGATAAACGGACTGTCCGTTATGGAAGCCTACGGAGCCGTTTTCGGCAGACCGTCAAGAATTACCGCAGCAACGTATATGGGTGAAGCGGGAGTTGTAAACATCGAAAAGGAAAGCCGCCTTTCGGGAAGTATTCATACAAAGGGAGTTAATGTAATATGCGGTTATCTGGGAAGAACCTATGCGAAGAAATTCCCCCTTTCATTTTCCGCAAGAATATGCTTTGAGCAGAATTACGGCGGTATTGACGGAGATTCGGCATCGGCAGCAGAGGTCATCGCAATTCTTTCGGGACTTTCGGATATGCCTATACGGCAGGATATAGCCATAACGGGAAGTATTAACCAGTTTGGTGAAATTCAGCCCATAGGCGGAGTCACCCATAAGACGGAGGGCTTTTACGAGGTTTGCAGGAAAAAGGGGCTGAATGGTTCCCAAGGGGTTATAATACCCATGCAGAATGTAAAGGAGCTTGTGCTTAAGGACGAGGTTATAGAAGCCGTAAAGGACGGAAGCTTCAGCATTTATGCTGTTGAAAATATAGACGAGAGCATGGAGATTCTTATGGGACGTTCTGCCGGAGAGATTCATTCACGGGTGTACAGACAACTGGAAAGGTATTCTAAAAATGCCAACAAATAAAAGGTGAAGCTGACCAGACTGCGGCGCAGGGGGCAGGGGCGGAGGACGGCAAACCCGAAGGAGTGGGGAGTCCTTGGACTCCCCACTCCTTCGGGTTTGCCGTCCTCCGCCCCTGCCCCCTGCGGCCCCACCCACCCGCCCCATTGCCCCACGCCGCCCAACGGCGGCACGGGGCAATGGGGCGGGTGGGTGGGGCGAAATATAATACATATACGGAGGTTTAATTATGTTTAAAGAAATGTATAGTGCAAAGCTTACAACTGCCGAAGAAGCTGTAAAGGTAGTAAAAAGCGGAGATTGGGTAGATTACGGCTGGACAACGGGAACGCCTGTAAAGCTTGATAAGGCTCTTGCAGCAAGGGCACAGGAGCTTTATGACGTAAAAATAAGAGGCGGCATACTCCTGTGGCGTCCGGCATTTGCCGATGTTGAAAATGCAGCTGAGCATTTTTCATGGAATTCATGGCATATGAGCGGAATAGGAAGAAAGCTTATAAATGAGGGCATAGGCTATTATGCGCCTATACGCTACTCAGAACTTCCGAGATATTACAGGGACAGCGTGTGCAATGATGTTGCTATGATACAAACTGCGCCTATGGACGAGCATGGCTTTTTCAACTTTGGTCCCAATGCTTCTCATCTTGCGGCGGTATGCGAAAAGAGCAAGGTTGTTATTGTTGAAGTAAATAATAATATGCCAAGATGTCTGGGCGGTTTTGAAGAAGGCATTCACATCAAGGATGTGGATATGATCGTAGAGGGCGATAATCCGCCCATAGGCATTATGGGCGGCGGAGCTGCGCCTACGGAGGTAGACAAGACCGTGGCGAAGCTTATTGTTGAAGAAATACCGAACGGAGCCTGCCTTCAGCTTGGAATAGGCGGTATGCCAAACGCTGTCGGCTCTATGATAGCCGAGTCCGACCTTAAGGATCTGGGTGTGCATACTGAAATGTACGTTGACGCATTTGTGGATATAGCAAAGGCAGGAAAAATAACGGGAGCAAAGAAAAACATAGACAAGGGCAGGCAGGTTTATGCCTTTGGAGCAGGAACACAGAAGCTTTACGACTATCTTGACAATAATCCCGAATGTATGAGCGCTCCTGTTGACTATACAAATGATATAAGAAATGTTTCCGCACTGGACAACTTCATATCAATAAACAATGCAGTGGATATTGATTTGTTTGGTCAGATAAGCGCGGAATCCTCCGGCACAAAGCATATAAGCGGTGCAGGCGGTCAGCTTGACTTTGTTCTTGGGGCTTATCTCTCAAAGGGCGGCAAGAGCTTTATATGTCTTTCGTCTACATTTACAACAAAATCGGGAGAGCTTAAGAGCAGAATAAGACCTACCCTTGCAAACGGAAGTATTGTAACTGATACAAGGGCAAACACACACTATGTTGTTACGGAATATGGCAAGGTTTGTCTTAAGGGTATGACAACATGGGAAAGAGCGGAGGCACTTATTTCAATAGCACATCCTGATTTCAGGGAGGAGCTTATAAAAGAAGCTGAGAATATGAAAATCTGGAGAAGAAGCAGCAAAAGATAATTTTAATTGAGGGGGAATTGTTTTATGGAACTGAGCAGTATCCCGAAAAAAAGATATGCAAGACAGATCATTCTTGACGAAATAGGAACTGAAGGGCAGAAACGGCTTCTTTCCGGCAGTGTGCTTATAATAGGGGCGGGAGGGCTTGGCTCTCCGGCTGCTCTTTATGCTGCTGCGGCAGGTATAGGAAGAATAGGTATTGCGGATATGGACAGGGTGGAGATTTCCAATCTTAACAGGCAGATTATTCATATGGCAGGGGATATAGGCAAGGAAAAGGTTATTTCGGCAAAGGAAAAACTGATAGGCTTTAATCCCGATGTGCAGGTGGATATATATGACATGGCTGTTGATGAAAGCAATATAGGCGGACTTATAGAGGGATATGACTTTGTTATTGATGCAACAGACAATTTTTCTTCCAAATTTATTATAAATGACGGCTGTGTCCGAGGGGGAAAGCCTTTTTGTCATGGCGGCATATTGGGCTTTTGCGGACAGCTTATGACGTATGTTCCCGGTGAGGGACCTTGTTACAGGTGTATTTTCGGTGATGTACCAAAGGAGGAGAACGAGCCTGAACCCATAGGCGTTGTTGGGGCTGTTCCCGGCGTGATAGGCTCTCTTCAGGCAATGGAGGCAATAAAGTACATACTTGGCGTGGGAAATCTTCTGACAGGCAGGCTCCTTACTTATGACGGACTCAGGCAAACCTTCAGAACCGTTAAGCTTCCTCACAATGCCAATTGCAGCGTATGCCGTGAAAAATGATTTGCGCCCACCTTTCAGACCGCCTGTAAGGCGGCTTGAAAGGCGGCGCCGCAGAGGGGCGGAGCGCGGGCGAGGGGCGAGGGGGAAAAGGGGCGGCGCAGCCGCCCCTTTTCCCCCTCGCC
>CANQXR010000042.1 GCA_947627855.1 uncultured Clostridia bacterium | reverse complement strand
ATGGCAGCATAAAAAATGGCGCAACAGCCTTAAACTGCTACGCCATTAAGTCCAACTTTTGGGGGTCACCTCATTTTGGAGGTTTTTTGTTATAGTTTCTTTTCAAGCCATGTCCACAGCTTATACATTAGTATGCCCCAGAGTATGAACAGGGTTGTCAGCAGGGGTATGCCTATGGGGGAGTCGTAGGCGTCGTTCAGAAAATAGCTTTTCCAGTTTGGTATGTCGGTGAAATAGTATTGTCCTGAGCCTACATTAAGACCGTCTATAAGTCCTATTCTGTTTTTCATTATGTACAGGCCGGAAATGATTGCTGCGGCAAATATCAGTATTGATATTATTGTTATGATTTTAAGTGGCTTCATATATTTATTCCTTTCTTACTGCAGGGTGGGTATGGGGAAGAAGGTTCCGCTTAAAAGAATCCATACTGCTGCAAATGTAATTATTATGTTGAAGAGCTGACCTACAACATAGAGTGTGACGGGCTTTCCGCCGGAAAATTGTTCTTTCAGCTCGGTGAAGTTTGTTTCAAGACCTATGCTTGTAAAGGCGAGGGCAAATGCCCATGTTCTGAACTGTCCTAAATTTGATATAATTGTGCTTGTGGCTTTGGCTCCGAAAGCGTTCTGAGCGATGAAAGATGTAAATATGGAGGCGGCAAGAAAACCGAGTATGAATTTGGGGAATCTGTGCCATATTTCTCCTATGCCAACAGAGGACTTTTCTGAGCCGTTTTTTTCTTTGTTTTCTGCGCTTGTAAAGAATATTGCAACGGCAAAGGCTACAAAGCCTATGAGTATATTCTGTATCATTTTAACGAGGGTGGCAGACGTCTGTCCAAGCTCGCCCAATGCTGCACCTGCAAGGGTAACGGCTCCCGTAGAGTCCACTGTTCCGCCTATCCACGCTCCGCCCATAAGCTCGTTAAGTCCTATGGCTTTTATGAATATGGGGAAAAGCACCATCATAACAACGGTGAAAATAAGTGAAATTCCCACTGCAAAGGTCAGGTCGGTTTTCTTTGCCTTGCTTGCTGCTGCCACGGCAATGGCGGCAGATGTTCCGCAGACAGAGGTGGCGGTTGCTATTGTTATAACAAGGGATTTGTTTTTGATTTTAAGTATTCTTGTACCGAAAAACCACATAAATATAATTACTATGGGGGTTACTATCCA
The DNA here is from genome assembly GCA_947627855.1 of uncultured Clostridia bacterium. GTDB lineage: Bacteria > Bacillota > Clostridia > Lachnospirales > CAG-274 > JAJQCI01. The sequence goes on along the minus strand of CANQXR010000042.1, from coordinate 17,685 downwards.
TGCTATGCCCAAGCCGTAAAGACCGAATTTTCTTATGTTTGAAAACAGAACCTCTGCTCCGAAGGTTACAAGTCCCGCTTTTATGTAAAATTCTGTCTGAAGGGCGGGTTTGAGCCAGTTTGGAGTTTTTATTGTATTTGCAATTACAAGCCCTATAACAAGCGCCCAGAAAGCAAATTCAAGATATCTGTTGAATATAACCTGAGCGGATATAATTCTTACAATAGTTGTTATTACAAAAAGCCCTATAAAGGCAGGTATGAATTTTGCCACGCTTTTTTTCTGAAAGTATATGCCCAAGGTGAAAAGCGCTCCCAGTATTATGAAGGTTGTGATAAGTCCTACGAGTGTACCTGCGTTAAATATTTCCGTAAAGGGTACTTCGCCGCCCCATGTGGAAAAGGAAACAGCCTTAAGGTCATATGCTCCGCTTACAAGTCCTATGGTTACGGCAGCAATTATTATAAAGCCTATCCATATTGCAAGCCAGTCCTCCTTCAGAAGAAGGTCGGATAATTTGAATTTATCCGCAGTCACGATGTCATTTGAATTTGTGTTTGTCATTTTAATTCTCTCCTTTTATGTTTTTTTGATTTCTGCTTATTATAGATTTCGTGCAGATTTTTGTAAATAGGAATAAATTTTAAATATTTTACTGTACTTGGGGAAAACTTATATATGAAAAGCTTTGGCAAAACAGGTCTTTAAAGGTAATAAAAATCCGGGCTTCCAATTTTATTCACATAAATCTAAATTTTTTCATATTGACAGAAAAATTACTATGTGGTAATATTCCGATATATAAAAAACATATAAAACCTATAAAAATACTATGATTATAAGGAGAGGTTATGAAAACCGTAGATTCAGAAAAATTTGAAGAAGAAATTTTAAGGGCGGAGAAGCCTGTTCTTTTGGAATTTTATTCCGACAGCTGTATTCCCTGCAAGAGAATGTCGCCTATACTTTCTGAGCTTGAACAGAAGTACGGGGACATAAGCTTTTTTAAGCTGAATATACAATTCGGAAAAGAAAAAGCCTTGGAATATGGCGTAATGGCATCTCCCACAATTCTGCTTTTCAAGGACGGAAAGGAAGTCGGAAGAATAAGGGGACTTGCAAAAAAGACCGAAATCGAAACTCTTTTGGGGGAGGTGGGCAAATGATAATTATGCCTCGAAGGTTTTATGATGAAATTGTTAAAAGGGCTGTTGAGGGAGCGTCTGAGGAAATTTGCGGACTTATAGGCGGAACCCTAAAGGACGGCACAAAGGAGGTAAAGGAGATATACTTTCTTGAAAATACAGACCATTCAAAGGAGCATTTTTCAATGAATCCGAAAGAGCAGCTTGAAGCCGTAAAGGATATGAGGAAAAAGGGAATTATACCCTTGGGCAACTTCCACTCTCACCCCGAAAGTCCCGCAAGACCCTCTGAGGAGGACAAAAGACTTGCATATGACAAAGAGGCAAGCTATATGATAATTTCCCTTGCGGACAGGGACAGGATCGTTCTTAAATCCTTCAGAATTACAGGAAATGCTTCTTCTGAGGAGGATATAAAAATTATTTAGGAGGTAATATATATGAATGTAGATTATGCGGCGCTTAAAAAGGGCGGATTTATGCGCCAGAAGCAAAAAAACTGCTTTTCACTTCGTCTTAAGGTGGTAGGGGGACATTTAAGTGCGGCTCAGCTTTCGGCAATTGCTGCTGTTTCGGAAAAGTACGGTGAGGGTTATGTTCATCTTACTTCAAGACAGGGCGTGGAAATACCCTTTATAAAAACAGATGATATAGACGAGGTTAAAACAGCTCTTGGGGAGGGAGGCTGTGAGCCGGGAGTCTGCGGACCCCGTGTAAGAACCGTAACTGCCTGTCAGGGAAAGGAAATATGTCCAAGCGGCTGTATAGACACATACGGACTTGCCAATGAAATAAGCGAAAGATTTTTTGCCATGGATTTGCCCCACAAGTTTAAATTCGGCGTAACGGGCTGTCGCAACAACTGCCTTAAGGCTGAGGAAAACGATATAGGAATAAAGGGCGGAACAGAAGTAAAATGGCTCTTTGACAAGTGCATACACTGCGGAGTATGTGAGAGCATATGCCGCACAAAGGCTGTTTCGTTTGAGGGAGACAGACTTATTTTAAATGAAGATAAGTGTAATTTCTGCGGAAGATGTGCAAAGGCCTGTCCTGCCGATGCATGGGAATGTGAGGAGGGCTTTATAGTTTCATTCGGAGGTCTTTTCGGAAACAGGATACATAAGGGAGAGGAGCTTTTGCCTATCATTCACGATAAGGAGGTTCTTTTCAGAGTAATAGATGCGGCGGTGAGATATTTCAAGGAAAACGGACTGCCGGGAGAGAGATTCAGAGTGACAATAGAAAGAACAGGGCAGGATAAATTTGAAAAGGTTATCAGGGAGGCATATTATGGCTGACATAAAAACAGACGAATACGTTGATATAACAGATGTTGTCTGTCCCGTAACATTTGTAAAGGCTAAAATCGCCATTGAAGAGCTTGAACCGGGACAGATTCTTTGCGTACATATGAACGACGGCGAGCCTGTGCAGAATGTTCCCCGTTCCATGAAGGAGGAAGGACACAGGGTTTTGAAGCTTTACAAAAACGATGACGGAACATACGATTTAATAGTGGAAAAAGGAGAGGAATAATATGAAGCTGATCGTTAAAGGTGAAGAAAAGGAATATAAGGAGGGACTTACACTTGCTCAGCTTGTGGAGCTTGAAAAAATAGAAACGCCCCAATATGTGACGGCATCTGTAAATGATGAACTTCTGAGCGCAGGAGAGTTTGAAAAAACCCTGCTTAAGGACGGGGACGTGCTTGAATTTCTTTATTTTATGGGCGGAGGAGGATTATAATGGCATTTTCAAACGAACAGATTGAAAGATATTCAAGGCATATAATTCTAAAGGAAGTAGGCGTAAAGGGTCAGAAAAGGCTTTTAAACGGAAAGGTGCTTATTATAGGGGCAGGGGGCTTGGGCGCTCCTGCCGCAATGTATCTTGCCGCTGCCGGAGTAGGCACAATAGGCATTGCGGACGCCGACGAGGTAGACCTTTCAAACCTTCAGAGGCAGATAATACATTCCACAAAGGATTTGGGAAAGGCGAAGGTTATTTCGGCAAAGGAAACTATGGAGGAAATAAACCCTGACGTAACCGTAAATACATACCATACCTTTGTAAGTGCCGACAACATTTCGGAGCTTATAAAGGACTATGATTTTATAATTGACGGAACAGACAATTTTCCTGCCAAATTTCTTATAAATGATGCCTGTGTAATGGCAAAAAAGCCATTTTCCCATGCGGGAATAATACGTTTTCAGGGTCAGCTTATGACCTATGTACCGGGAGAAGGACCTTGTTACAGATGTGTATTTAAAAATCCTCCCCCAAAGGACGCTGTGCCTACCTGTCGTCAGGCTGGAGTTATAGGGGCTATGGGAGGAATTATAGGAAGTCTCCAGGCTATGGAGGCGGTCAAATATCTGCTTGGAGTGGGAGAGCTGCTTACGGGGTATTTGCTTACATATGATGCTCTTAAAATGACATTCCGGAAGATAAAACTCCCTAAGCACGTGGCTGACTGTCCCGTCTGCGGAGATAATCCCACAATACATGAGCTTGTGGACTATGAGCAGGCGGAATGTGACGGAGCATTTTAAGGGGTGAATTATTATGAAACTTGACACAGCCCTGCTGCACGGAAATTTTTCGGGAGATAAGACTACGGGAGCAACCCTTGTTCCCATATATCAGTCAAGCGCCTTCGGTCACCCAAGCGCCGAGCATATAGAAAAAATATTCCACAACAAAGAGGCAGGCTTTGCCTATACAAGAATAAGCAATCCCACGGTTGCGTCCTTTGAAAACAGAATAACCTTTCTGGAGGGCGGAATAGGCTCTGTTGCCACAGCTTCCGGTATGGCGGCAATTACGGCTGTTTTTATGAACATACTTTCCGCAGGAGATGAGATAATTTCAAAATCCTCTGTTTTCGGAGGAACTCTCGATTTGTTCAAGGATTTTGAAAGGCTTGGCATAAGGACGCGTTTTGTAGATGAGATTACAAGGGAAGAGCTTGAAGAAAACATAAACGGGCATACAAGGGCGGTTTTTGCCGAAACAATAGGAAATCCCAAGCTTGATGTAACGGATATAAAAAGGTCGGCAGAGCTTATACACAGCTTCGGACTTCCCTTTATACTGGACAACACAACCGCCACCGTCTGTCTTGTAAAGGGCATAGAAAAGGGCGCAGATATAATAATAAATTCCTCATCAAAATATATAAACGGCAGCAGCAATTCTATAAGCGGAGTTATTACGGACGGCGGCAGCTTTGACTGGAGTGAAGAAAAATACCCCTCGCTGAAGGATTATGTCAGATTCGGAAAATTTGCTTTTACGGCAAAGCTGAGGAATGATACCTTCAGAAATCTTGGCTGTTGTTTAAGTCCTATGAATGCCTACTTTAATTCTCTTGGGCTTGAAACACTGAATCTCCGTATGGAAAGACACTGTTCAAACGCCCTTTTGCTGGCTGAATTTCTTGAGGGGCTTGAGGGCATAAGAGAAGTAAGCTATCCTCTGCTTAAATCAAGCCCTTATTCTGAAAAGGCAAAGAAACAGTTTAAGGGCAAGGGCGGAGGAATACTGACACTCAGACTTTACACAAGGGAAAGGGCCTTTGCTTTTATAAATCGGCTTAAATACGCCGTAAATATAACAAATGTGGGAGATACCAAAACCCTTGTTATTCACCCGTCCTCCACGATTTATGTACACAGCGGCGATAATGAAAAGAGAAAGGCAGGAGTATATGAGGATCTTATAAGAGTCAGTGTGGGAATTGAGGACATAGAGGATCTGAAGGAGGACTTCAGTCAGGCTCTGGGTTTTGTAAATGCCAATTATACATATTAAGCTTTGGAGGGCAGGGTTATGTACGACTGTTTTATTATAGGCGGAGGAATTGCAGGGCTTACGGCTGCCATATATGCTGCAAGGGCAGGACTTAAAACCGCTGTTGCCGAGAGCCTGCAGTGCGGAGGGCAGAGCCTTTTTGCCCATGAAATTGAAAATTACCCCGGCTTTTCGGGAAGTGGAGCCGAGCTTGCCGAAAAGGTCAGGGAGCAGGCGGAGACAGCAGGAGCAAAAATATTATATGACGAAATCACACAGGTTAGTCTTTCGGGAGACATAAAGGAAATTCAGGGAGAAGAAGCCACATACAAAAGCAGAACACTGATTATAGCCGTGGGAGCCTCTCACAAAAGGGCAGGCTTTAAGGGCGAAGAAGAATTTGCAGGCAGGGGAGTTTCCTACTGCGCCTTATGTGACGGCAGCTTCTTTGAAGGTCGGGACGTATGTGTAATAGGCGGAGCGAATTCCGCCGTAAGCGAGGCTCTTTATCTTTCGGAAATTTGCCGAAGGGTATATATAATATACAGAAGAAATAAGCTGAGGGCTGAGAGGGTAATTGCCGAAAGAGCGGAAAAAGCAGACAATATAGAAATACTCTACAATACTGAGGTAAAAGAGGTCTGTGGGAAAGACCTTGCGGAAAAGGTGATTACTGACAGGGGAGAGCTGAATGTAAACGGCATTTTTGTGTCTGTGGGACAAAAGCCCCATACGGAAATTTTCGGGGGCTGTTTTGACCTTGACGATGAGGGTTATATAAAAACGAAACAGGGGCTTGAAACGTCTGTGAACGGAGTTTTTGCGGCAGGGGACTGCCGTGTCAAGTCTTTAAGACAGCTTATAACGGCGGCTGCTGACGGAGCTTTGGCGGCAGAGGGAGTCATAAGGCTTTTAAGGAGCTGATATTTATGTATAAAACATTACTTGTTTTTGACAGCTATGAGTTGATGAGCGCTGTGAAAAGGCTCCATATATGGGGAATGTGCTCTGAATTTGAAATAGAGGACATTGTGGACAACGGTGCGGCGGCTTACCGCAAAATGAAGGAAAAACACTACGACCTTGTTGTTACTGAAATAAGAATAACGGGATTGGACGGGCTTCAGCTTTTAAGGGCTGCCAAAAATGAGGGTCTTTGCAGCAATATAGTCCTTTGCAGTGAATTTCCCGATTTTAATTATGCAAGACAGGGTATTATTTTAGGCGCCTGTGATTATTATGTGCTGCCCTTTGAGGAAAGCCTTTTCTTTTCAATGTTTTCAAGAATAAAAAACAAGAACAGAGAGGAGGAGGCAGCAGGACTATACCGCACAGACGAAATAGCGGAGTTTTTTGAAAAGCAGGACAAGGGCATATATAAATATGTTTCCGATATGCTGGAGAGCGTATACAGTGAGGACAGTGATATTTTAAGGTGTGACAAAAAGGCAAAGAAAATATGTATGGCGATTGCAAATGAAATTTTTTCGCGCTATGAATGGCTTGACCTTTACATAACCTCAAAGGAGCTTTACAGTCTGGACAATATAAGCGAGAGCAGCAGGGAGGCATACAAAAAGAAGTACAATTCCTTTATATGCGGACTGTTTGATGAGTTCTGCCGGCTTTTTCCTCATACAAACAGCCCCAAAATACGGAATATTATATTGTATATTCTGAACAATCCCGAGGACGACATAAGGCTTAAAAGTCTTGCGGACAGATTTTATACAAACAGCTCATATTTAAGCACAGTATTCGGAGTTCAGACGGGAATGAGATTTGTGGATTATCTTACGGGTGTAAGGCTGAAAAGAGCCGCATGGCTTTTAAAAGAAACAAACATAAGGGTTACGGAAATTGCGGAAAGGCTTGACTATAAGGACATAGGCTATTTTTCAAGGCTTTTCAAAAAGGAGTACGGACTTACCCCCTCGGAGTACAGACAGCCCGAGGGCTATAATTATCAGATTTAGAAATGGAGGTGTTAAGCTGATGACCGCTTACAGAATTTTTTCGGTCGGTGTTGATTTTAAGGACACACCTCTTGAAACGAGAGAAAAATTTGCCTTTGACGATGAAAGGGCAAAGGCTCTTATAAAAGAAATATGTGAAAGAGAAGTCATAAAGGGCTGTTGTATTCTTTCTACCTGCTGCAGAAGTGAAATTTACATCTCCTCCCAAAAGGACGGAGAGTGGGAGGAGCTTTTTTTAAAGGCAGGGGGAGTAAGGAGCAATGACTTTTCGGGCAAAATAAATGTATACAGGGATATGGAGGCTATTTCTCACCTTATGGAAACAGCCTGTGGAATAAATTCGGCAATAAAGGGAGAAAGTCAGATCATAAGTCAGATAAGCCACAGTGCGGATTTAAGCAGAGGGCTTGGGCTTATGGGGGCAGAGCTTGACGTGCTTTTCAGAACGGCAGTAAAAACCGCAAGGGGAGCGGTTTCTGATGGGGCGGAGGACGGAAGAGTTACTTCCGCTTATAAGGCCTGTGAAATGCTGGAAAGGGAGCTTGGAGGGCTTATGGGCAAAAAATGCCTTGTTATAGGAAACGGGAATGTAGGACTATTGGCGGCAAGGCTCCTTGAAGAAAAGGGAGCGGACGTCACAATAACCCTCAGAAGCTACAAGCACGGAGAAAGCATTGTGCCGAGGGGTGTAGGCTGCATACCATACAGCGACAGACTGAAAGCGGCGCCAAACAGCGACGTAATAATAAGCGCAACCAAAAGCCCCCATTTTACACTGACAAAAGCAATGACAGAGGGCATAAGCCTGCCGGGCTACATAATAGACCTTGCCGTACCTGCGGACATAGAGCCTGCCGTATATAAAAACAAGGCTATAAAATATTACAACATAGACGATTTCATATCCGAGGACATACTTTCCCCAAAGGTTTATGACAGTGTAGAAAAGGGGATAGGGGAGTATATGAGCTGGTACAATTACAGAGAAGCCTTGGACACCATAAGGAAAATAAAAATCACCCTTTCGGGGCGCATAGCGGCGACGGGAGATTTTGACGAGACTGTCTGTGAGGCAATATCAGGCAAAGCGGCGGATATTCTTCTGGGAAGTCTGAAGGAGATAATTACGCCCGATGTCTTGGAAAAGGCTCTTTGTAAAATTAAGGAAAGGGCAAGGCTATGAGATTTCCTTTGTTTGTGGATATAGAAAACAAAAAAGTCCTTGTTGTGGGAGCAGGAAAGGTGGGTCTGAGAAGGGCGGAGGTCCTTGGAAAATTCGGAGCCGATATAATCCTTGTTTCCGATTTTGTAAGGGGAAATATTCCCGAGGGGATAAGGCTTGTAAAAAGACCTTTTGAGGACGGGGATATCGAAGGCTGTTTTATGGTTGTTGCGGCTGCCGACAAAAGGGCTGTAAACAAAAGAATAGGAGAGCTTTGCAGACAAAGGGGTATTTTTGTAAGCGTGGCGGACTCCCGTGAGGAATCAACCTTTTATTTTCCTGCCATATGTATGGGAGAAAATATATGTGTGGGCTTGGTTTCTGACGGAAAACACCACGACCTTGCAAGAAATACCGCCGAAAAAATAAGGGAGGCAATAAAGTGAATGTACTCAGGGTGGGCAGCAGGGAAAGCCGCCTTGCTGTTATACAAAGTGAAATTATATTAAATGAAATACATAAAAAATTCCCTCATATTAAAACAGAGCTTATCACCTTTAAAACAACGGGGGACAAAAGGCTTGATATAAACCTTGACGTTATAGGGGGAAAGGGGCTTTTCGTAAAGGAGCTTGATATGGCGCTTCTTAAACGGAAAGCCGACATAACTGTTCACAGCTTGAAGGATATGCCTGTTTATATAAATGAAAATCTTCCCGTAATTGCTTATTCACAAAGGGCAAACCCCTATGACGCCCTTGTTTTGCCCTTGGGAAAAGAGGAAATTGATTTTGATAAGCCCGTGGGTTGTTCAAGCAGGAGAAGAAGCATACAGTTTAAGGAAATGTACCCCAAGCTATCATAAAGCCCGTAAGGGGAAATGTAATTACAAGGCTTGAAAAACTTGATAGGGGAGAATATTCCGCCCTTATACTTGCGGCAGCAGGTCTTGAAAGACTGGGACTTTCCCACAGAATTTCAAGGCTTTTTACTCCCGAGGAAATACTCCCCGCAGCAGGACAGGGAATAATAGCCGTTCAGTGTTTAAAGTACGGCGGCTATGAATTTATTAAAGACATAAGCAACGAAGAAAGTGAAATATGCGCCGCCGCCGAAAGAGCCTGCATAAAGGCACTTGGGGGCGGCTGTACTTCTCCTGCCGCCGCATTCTGCACTTTGGAGGAGGGCAGACTTCATCTCAGGGGCTTTAATGTGTCGGAGGGTAAAATAATAAGGGCTGAAATTTTTGCAGATACAGAAGAAAGGGAAAAAGCAGGAATACTTCTTGCTAAAAGGCTTGTAAAATGACGGGAAATGTAACTCTTGTGGGAGCGGGAACAGGACGAAAGGGACTTATAACCCTTGAAGGGGCAAAGGCGCTTAAAGAGACGGAAGTTGTTGTATACGACAGACTTCTTGGCGAGGGAGTTTCTGAGCTTATTCCCGATTCGGCGGAAAAAATAAACGTGGGAAAGGAAAGCGGAAAACATACTGTTCCACAAAATGAAATAAATGAAATTCTTATAGGTAAGGCAAGAGAGGGAAAGAGGGTCGTCCGTCTTAAAGGGGGCGACAGCTATCTTTTCGGCAGAGGAGGAGAGGAGGCTGAAATGCTTTTTAAGGCAGGAATACCATTTAAGGTTATTCCCGGGGTGACATCTGCCCTTGCAGCCCCCTTATTTGCAGGAATCCCCGTAACCCACAGGGACTGCTCCTCCTCCGTACATATTTTTTCCGCCCATAAAAAGGACGGCGGAAAGCCCGATATTGATTTTAATGCCTGTGTAAGAATCGGCGGAACCCTTGTTTTTCTTATGGGAATAAGAAATCTTTCATACATTGCCGAGGGGCTTCTGGGAGCAGGTATGAGAGAGGATATGCCCTGCGCCATTATTGAAAACGGCGGCTCCCCTTGGCAAAGGAAGGTCGTTTCCGTTCTCGGGGACATAGCCGAAAAGGGAAAGAATTTCAGAAGCCCCTCTGTAATAGTGGTGGGAGATGTGTGTCAGTATTCTGACAGGCTCGATTTTTATTCGGGACTTCCTTTAAAGGGAAAGAAAATAATAATTGCAAGACCTGCCGAAAGAGCTGGCACTCTTGCTGACAGCCTGAGAGAGCTTGGGGCATCGGCGGAAATTCTGCCCTGCATAAGCACAGAGCCAATAGCTTCGGAAATATGCAGCTATATTGAAAAAAGCGATGTTGTTGTATTTACAAGCATTGAGGGAGTAAACAGAGCCGCCCGGCAGATTTTTAAAGAGGGCAGGGACGCAAGAATATTCGGAGGAAAGCTCATAGGGGCTGTGGGAAACAAAACTGCGGCGGAGCTTATGAGGTACGGACTTCGTGCCGACATTGTGCCGGAGAAACACAGCGGAGAAAGGCTTGCCGAGGCTCTTTGCCGGAAAAACCTTGACAATATACTTATTTTAAGAGCCGAAAAGGGTGCTGCTGACATTACAAAGTATCTTGAAAAAAGGGGCAGAACCTTTACCGACAGAGCCGTTTACAGAACCCATATAATAAGGAATAGATTTGAAAATGCGGACTATGTTGTTTTTGCAAGCATTTCGGAGGTTATGGGCTTTATTGAAAACAAAAAAACGTATACGGGAGTATGTGCGGGAAAAAAGACGGCGGCAAAGGCAAGGGAGCTTGGCATAAAATGTATATGCGCCAAGTCTACGGACGATGAGGATATAATTTCGGCAATTATAAATGACATTGGGAGAGAATAATATGGATTTGACATACAGACCAAGAAGGCTCAGACAGAATGATATTTTAAGAAATATGGTGGGAGAAACCCATATTCCGGCAGACACTCTTATATATCCCCTTTTTGTTGTGGAGGGGGATAATATAAAGGAAGAAATAGAATCAATGCCCGGGCAGTACAGATGGAGCATTGACAGAATGGGAGAAATTCTTGAAGCTGTAATAACGTCGGGAGTAAAAGCCGTGCTTCTTTTCGGCATTCCCCACCGTAAGGACGAGTGGGGCAGCAGTGCATGGCAGGAGGACGGAATCATACAAAGGGCTGTTTCATACGCAAAGAAAAGCTATCCCGAAATTCTGTATATTACGGACGTATGTATGTGCGAATATACATCTCACGGACACTGCGGAATAATAAAGGGCGGTGTGGTCGATAATGACAGAACCTTGGACGTACTGGCAAAAACAGCCCTTTCCCATGTTAGGGCAGGAGCGGATATGGTTGCGCCCTCCGATATGATGGACGGCAGAGTGGGCTATATAAGAAATGCTCTTGACAAAAACGGGTACGAAAATATTCCCATAATGGCATATTCCGCAAAATATGCGTCAGCCTTTTACGGTCCTTTCAGAGAAGCCGCAGATTCCGCTCCTGCTTTCGGTGACAGAAGGTCCTATCAGATGGACTGCCGCAACATATGCGAGGCGGTTTATGAGGCAAAGCTGGATATTCATGAGGGAGCGGACATTATAATGGTTAAGCCCGCCCTTTCTTATCTTGACGTGGCAAGGAAAATAAAGCAGAGCCTTAAAAGACCCTTGGCTCTTTACAGTGTAAGCGGTGAATATTCTATGATTAAGGCAGGAGGCAGACTGGGCTATATAGATGAGGACAGAATAATAAAGGAAACTGCCCTGTCTATGTACAGAGCAGGGGCGGATATTCTTATAACCTATTTTGCAAGGGAAATAGCCGGCTTTATAAGGGAGGGGAGTATTTAATGAACAGGGAAAACTCGGATATGCTTTGGGAAAGGGCGAAAAGGGTTATGCCCGGAGGTGTAAATTCTCCCGTCAGAGCTTATGCTGCGGTAGGCGAAAATCCTGTATTTATAAAAAGGGCAAAGGGACAGTATGTATATGATGAGGACGGGAACAGATATACGGATTACATAGGCTCATGGGGACCTATGATATTGGGACATAATGACCCAAGAATTGTTTCCGCCGTAAAAAGACAGTCAGAGCTTGGTATGAGCTACGGCGCCTGTACAAAGGCGGAGGTTTTATTGGCGGAGCTTATATGCTCCCTTGTTCCCTGTGTGGAAATGATAAGAATGGTAAATTCCGGAACGGAGGCCGTTATGAGCGCCGTAAGAGCGGCAAGGGGCTTTACGGGAAAGAGTAAGGTTATAAAATTTGAGGGCTGTTATCACGGTCATGCCGATATGATGCTTGTCAGGGCAGGTTCGGGAACTATGACAACAGGCAGCCCCGATTCTCTTGGCGTACCCGAGGGCTGTGTTAAGGATACTCTGAGCGCTGTGTATAATGACATCGATTCCGTAAAAAGGCTTTTTGAAAGAAACAGAAATGAAATAGCCTGTGTTATAGCAGAGCCTGTGGCAGCAAATATGGGAGTTGTTACCCCCGAAAAGGGCTTTTTGCGGGACTTAAGGAAAATATGTAATGAAAACAATGCCTTACTTATATTTGACGAGGTTATAACGGGCTTTCGTCTGGGGACAGAGGGGGCGAGCGGTTATTTTGATGTTCGTCCAGACCTTGTGACCTACGGAAAAATTATAGGCGGCGGTATGCCTGTGGGAGCCTACGGGGGAAGAAAGGGTATTATGAGTGTTGTTTCACCCTTGGGAGGAGTATATCAGGCAGGAACTCTCAGCGGAAATCCCGTTGCTATGGAGGCAGGACTTGCCCAGCTTAAGGCTCTTTGTGAAAATCCCCAAATATATGAAAATATAAATTCATTGGGGGAATATATGAGGGAGGGTCTGAGAACCATTATAGAAAAGCATAATTTGCCCTACAGCGTAAACGGCATAGGCTCTTTATCCACATTGTTTTTCTCTGATAAAAAAATAAGGGATTATGGCAGCGCAAAAAGCTCCGACAGGGAGACCTTCGGAAGATTTTTCAGATTTATGCTGAAAAGGGGAAATTTTCTTCCGCCCAGTCAGTTTGAAGCCATATTTATATCCGCTGCCCACACAAAGGCAGATATTGACAGAACCCTTAATGACGCAGATGACTTTTTCACTGCCGAAAAAAATTAAAATTTATTCCTATTTACAAAAAAATCTCAAAATAATCGAACAGCGGCAGAATATATTAAAAACGGAAGGATTTTGGTAAATATAGGGGTAAGTCCTGTGAGGGTTATTGAGGGGTTTATACCGGCTCTTATATCCGCCTTTATACCTCCCATAACGTGGGTACCCCTCACCATACTGTGGTTTGGCATAGGGCAATGCTCAAAAATATTTATAATATTTTCAGGAGCGTTCACCTCCTGACTATACGGAAAAAGATACTTCCCTGAAGCCACCGTAATAACCTGCAAAGCCATTGCACTCTGGGCAAACAGACATGCCGACCCTGCGGAAAAGGAGGGAAATCCACGGAGAAAAGCCGAGCTTTTAAAAATAACCGAAAACTGCCGATATGTACCCGAAAATACTGCAAGAAATTTTTATGAAGCTATATAGTCCCAATGGTTTACGCAGATGTTTTCAAGAATTGAGCAGAAAACGGAAACCATTATTTCAACCGGAAGAATGTATCAGTATTGTACCCTTTACGCCCCATGTTCCCTTCGGCAAGGCAGCAAACGCAACCCCCAACGGAAGATTCGCCTATACATCTCCTTCGTCAGAGCTATCCTATGGGTGACATTATCCTTCCCATTCCGGAATTTGAAAAACTCAAAAAGGCAGCCTGTTTAACCCATATGACCGCTTGAATCATCGACTTTTCGTGCTGTTTCACAATAGCAGGGGGACATCTTCGTCATCTGCAAAGTACCCTTTATATTTCTAAAGCAGATAAATTCTTTTGTTTTAGATTTAGTCACATTAAAAACAACCCCTGTTCTGAAGCTTGGAACAGGGGTTGTTTGACAGTATAATAAAATATAGTAGGCTTAAAATTATGGAAGATTTGTTGGGAAATCGTAGATTTTCAACATCCGGAACAGGCAAAAATGAGAACAGCAAATTCCGGCTTAGAGCGCCGAACAGCTTAAAAAGTATATATCATGCACCAAATGAAGAAGCAGGTTTTAAAGCAATGGAAACAGTATCTACAAAATGGGAAGAAAAGTATCCTCGTTCCATGAGACCTTGACGTGAAAATTGGGATTTGGTAAGTCCGATTTTTAAATTTTAAAAGGCGGTAAGAAAGACCATATATACTGCAAATGCCACAGAAAGCCTGAATAGCAGCTATAAACGCCTGAACCGATAGAGGAACGTTTTTTCGAGTGCTGTTTCATTGCAAAAAGCACTATATTTAGCAACTACTGAGATCATCAAAAAATGTACTTTGCCATTACGAAATTGGGGTAAGGTGTATGGTTAATTATGCATTAAGTATGGTGACAGAATAGAGCAGTAACACAAAAGCCCAAGCAAGTCAAGGGTAAATGCATAGCCTGACGGCTGCCTTTGATATGCTCGTCCTTTTGTACTATAGGTTTACAACAGCGGTTAAGTAGAAATCTGCTAAGCGTTACATATCAGCTATTAAATTGTCATAGAAAGTTAATTAAAAAACTCACACTGTCTCTACACCGTATTCCTGACAACTAATCTGGCAAGGAAGTGTAACTAATCTTTTGACCTTCAACAACGTTTATTTTATGTAGCATAATTAATTGCTTGCATTAAACAAATCTTTATTGTATAATAATTATTGGATAGTTTTATTTGTTCATAATAAAATGTTATTGGGAGGTGACTTGTTAAGTAAAGCAATATTTCATATAGTCAAAAAATATATAATTTGATTTTGACAGCAATGTTAATAACTGTTTAATTTACGTATGCCTTTATCAACAGAGATATGCCTTGAAATATACATATTATTGTTAAAAATTAATTGATTACAATTTTAGCTTATAAAGCGTTTTTGACAAAGATGTAATTTACAATTATATATATTCTATCTTTAAACATAAACGCAACAGGCTTTTCCAAAAAAGTATGTTGATTAACAAAATGCTCCGAAAAAATCAGATCATATTGATATATACTGCAAGAATATTTTGTCAAAGGGTTTTATTTCTTATGTTTAATTAATGGGGAACTGACTTGACAAAAAACATCTGATTCTATAGGAGCGGAATTAATGTTTATTGATATTTAAGTTGTATTAAAGTAGGTACGCAGATCTGTTTATAAATGATAGAAGTTAATATAAAATGAAAGAATTATTATGAGGTGATTTTATGTATACTGAAAATTTAAATCTGAAAAGAGCTCTTGTTATGCAATCTTTTGCACCTCTTTTTCTTTTATTGTTAATAAAATATTTTGACATAAGACCGTATATAAGGTTAATTTGCTGTTTATCTAAACCTTTATTTAATAGTAGGATAAAAGCAACTTGTACTGTGATAAAACATATCTTTACCGGAAGTTTTTTTATTACATTAATAAGTCTTGTTTGGCTAATAATTACAGTTGTGATTTATTTTGGATTTAAGGGTTTACAAAAAGGTGGATTCGTATCAAAAGGAGAGAGAATAATAATAGAAGATTCTTATAATGATAGCGGAGCGTCATTTTTAGTAACGTATGTCTTACCACTTTTGACCGGCGATGTCGAATCTTTTAGAAATCTGCTTTCATTTTTATTTATACTGATAATGGTTATCATTTTGTTATCAAAATCGAATACCTTTTATCAAAATCCGATACTTCTGGCGATGAATTACCGAACATTTTCATTCAGATTTCGGAATCCATCAAGTGATATCAAGTATCCAAACGGAGCATATATTGGCATAACATATAAAGCGTCCATTAATGAAGAGGATATAATAAAACGAAAATATATTTCAGATGGAGTTTTTATTGTGTATAATGATAAATAAATATATTTTAAGGGGGAAATAAAAATGCAGGAAATAAAATTAGACGGAGATTATATCAAGGCAAAAATAAAGGAGTATTGTGATAATTCAATGAATTGCGGATTGGAAGCTTATGTTGTAAAAAAAGATGCTCCAAAGCTTAAAAGGATATTGTTTTGGGAAGAGGATAAAGGGTACGAAAAGAATTTCAGACTTAAACTTAAAGATATGTTTTTTGAAATTCTTCGGGAAAAATATTTGGATCAGGAATGTGAGTATGCAGATGGTAATCTGATAGCTGATAATCAGGACAAATATTATATCATAAAACAAAGTGGTAATTTTTATCCATTTGCATATTTGTCTGAATCCAATTCGGTTGACAATTTTTCAGATAATGATTTAAAGAATAGTTTTGGTCTTATTTTTTGCCTAAGAAAAGGGGAAGAATGTATCTGGTTATACCAACATCTTTGGAGCATTATGGTTCCCAATAAAAAGAAAACAAGCCCTATGGCTAGGCTGCTGAAGTTTGAAAATCAGACCTATTTTTCCGAACAGAGGGAAGATTTGCTGATAATAGCAAAAAAAATTGATATCATAATATTAGATGAACATCTGATAACTAATAATATTACTCTTTTGCAAAAATACTTTGGGTTTAACGATTATATTTATCAACGTGCCCGGCAGACAGTTGAGAGCATTGTACAAAAAGGCATAATTAAAAACACAAACAAATTAGAAGAGTATATTAATAGAGGCAAATCTAAGTATGCAAAAAAAATGATGCGTATTGATTCATCAATAGTTTTTAATTTATCAAAAGAGCAGTTAATGGATAGAGTAAATACACTGCCTCGTTGGAAAGACAAATTTATTTTTGATAAAGACTCACATCAAATTATTCTTAATTCTTATAAAGCCGTGGAAAGCTTGATTGATTTATTTGATGAAAGATATACTCGTTCCGATGTAACAAATATTGAGTATGATACAGATGTAAAAACGGTTGCTAAGTCAATGCAGTAAGATGAGGAGGATAAAAAATGAAAGTAAATATTATGAATTATAATGAGGCTGTTTTAGGTGAATTGATTGAAAATGCACTTTTGAATTCAATGGTATGGATTTACAGTATATGTGCTATTCCTCATGAGCGGGTTATAAATTTTATTAGATAGTAAAGAACGTATTGATATTAAACACTATTAATGAGCGTTTATTCATCTGTGATTGAAAATTGAAAATCACTTCAAAATTAAAAGCTACGCCTACAATGTCGCATATAGTCGGCTTTGTGGGCAGGACTTTTTTTATTGCTGTAATAAAATATAATTATATTTTTTGTTGAAAACAAGCAAATACTGTGGAATAATGCCATTAGCCGATGGGGAATAGTTTCCATCGGTCAGAAGGAGGGAATGACGGGCGTTTGTTCCTCCATCCACCCCTACAAGAAAAGAAGTGAAGAACTAATTTTCAAGTAGGGGGGGGGTGGTTGTTATGATATCAATGATTTACGATGTTAAGATACTCATTATCTTCATCGTTATAATAATTTACATAGTAAAAAAATAATCGCCATTGCACTTTACAAAACTAAGGGCGATTAAATCATTTAATCAATGGTTGAGGAGTAACCGCAACGGTTGCTCCCTTCTGTGTTTTTATAATAACATATTTTTGAGCATTAGTCAATGTTTAGATTAATTCTTGATTGTGTCAAGTTGTTCTGGGAGAATTTATCAGGAAATTAATGAGTTAATACGGGCATAGGATTTCAGAAGCAC